>DASXVL010000757.1:0-6375 GCA_036504255.1 Armatimonadota bacterium
CTGTTTGCGAACAAAAGTTGAAGCCATAGCTGAGCCGTAGCGCGCCAACTCAGGAGTTGGCATACCTTTTGCCTATCTGTAAAAATGCGATTTTTGCCTGTATTTTTACAATATAGGGGTTTTTACGAAGGAATCAGTCCCCTGCCCGATGACGCGGCTGGCCTGGAGTCCTTAGACAGCACCGTTTGGAAGGCGATGCAGGGCCGCAGCCAGGAGTCGCGCTCAGCGTGCCGCGAGAGGCATTTCCGGCGATGTGCTGTCGAGAGGCTGAGCGCGACTGCGGTCGGCTTCCAAACAGTGCTAAGGACTTTAGGTTGGGCTGGTGTCTACGGCACGGCCTGGAACAGGGCCAAGCCCGGCCGTTCCCGGTTCTTTTCCCTTGTGCCCCCACGCACGCGGGCATCCCGCTGCTTTCCGTGGGTTAGTGACAGGCAACGATCGCATGGGTAAAAGTGCGTGACCGGCAGCAACTCAGGCGCCTGCCCCAGCCAATGCGGAACACGACTCACTTTCAACCAGGTGTTCGCAGCATAACTACAGAAAGCACCAGCGCCTACGCGAATTACTTTAGTGAATCGTTATTTAGAGAGAAGGAAAACGCTTTGCTTAGGCTAACTTAATAACACGAGACGAATAATCTCTCACGGAAGTAGGACACGATGACAGCGAAAGAACGCGTAAGCGCGTGTTTGCAGCGACAACCGACAGACCGCGTGCCGATCTATATGTGGTTTCATCCGGAAACGGCGCAACGCTTGGGCCGGTTGCTGGAGATTCCGCCTCCGGCGGTCTCCGAAGCGCTGGGCGATGATGTGCGGCAAATCTGGGCGAACAACAATTACGCCATGGAGGGCATTGTCCATGCGCTGGCAGGCGAACGGCATGTCGATGCCTGGGGTATCGGTTGGGTAAAGGAAGGGGCGTTCAACCAGATCGACCACTATCCGCTCGCCAACGCATCTGAGGAGGAGGCGCTCGCCTATCGCTTCCCCGACGCGCACCTGGAAGAATTGCTAGCCCCCATGGCGGAGGTGGCGCGCCACGCGGGCGATTACTTCCTGGGCTGTGATATCTCGCCCTGCGTCTTTGAAATCTATTGGCGGTTGCGCGGCATGGAAAACACCATGATGGACATGGCGGCCGAGCCGGAATTCGCGGCGGCGCTCCTGCAGCATTGCGCCGATTTCACGATTCGCCTGGGTGAAGAGGCCTGCCGGCGTTTTCCCCTCGATTGGCTGTGGACCGGGGATGACATCGCGGGACAACAGGGGATGCTCATGAGCCCGGCGTTGTGGCGCGAGCTGGTGAAACCGCACCTGCGCCGCGTGGTAGCCGTGGGCAAGTCCCATGGGCTGCCGGTGGCCTACCACAGTTGCGGCGCGGTGCGCCCCGTCATCGCCGATCTCATCGACATTGGCATCGACGTCTTGAACCCGGTGCAGTGCAACTGCCCCGGCATGGACCCGCTGGAACTCAAGCAGGAATTCGGCACGGCGTTGACCTTCATGGGCGGCGTGGATACCCAGGAGTTGCTGCCGCATGGCGCCGCCGATGACGTGCGCCGCGCCACCGCACGGCTACTGGAGGGGATGACCAGCGATGGCGGCGGCTATATCCTCGCCGCGTCGCACACCGTACCCCCGGAAACGCCGGATGACAATATCTTCGCCATGTATGAAGTCGCCGGGGTCAGCCGAGCGGAAATTTTTGACCGAGCGGCCATGATACGCGCGGCGAACGCGCTTCGCTGAAGCGCTTACCACACGAAACGAGGGAGATCGCCAGGTGGCGATCTCCCTCGTTTCGTGCCTGATGCGCTGCCGCACTACGATGACGCGCTATCATCCTCCGACATATTTTGCTCCGTGGCAAGAGGAGGCGAGGTCATCGGTGGGGTTTCACGATTGCGGGCGATGACCGCCGCGGAGACGCTCTCCGGTGGCAAGTTCATCCCCTGTAGGTATTTCATCAGCGTCGCCGCCACGCCATCGAGGGCGCCCGAGCCGCCATTGCCACCCATGACGAGAATATCCGGCATAAACTTGGCGTTGTGCTCGGCCAGTGCGGTAATGGCGTTGACCAGCGTGGTGCCGTTCTGACCCAGGGCTTCCACCTGTTCACGGAACGCTTTTGCACGGGCTAACCCGACCGCTTCCACCTCGGCGCCGCGTGCGGTACCCGTCTGGCGAATATAGGTGGATTCGCCGTCCGCCCGTGCTTTTTGCGCGGAGGCGTTGTTGCGTTCGATGTCCACGTTCACCGTCGATTGCGCCAGACTCGCCTGCATGTTCGCCGTGCCCTTGGCTTGTTCCATGGCAATGCGCTGCTCTTCCGCCGCCTGCTGCATCTGATAGGTCTGAATTTCCTGATTGGCGATTTCGCGTTGTGTCAACACGCGCACCAGTTCGCCCGGCAATATCACGTCCTGGATATAGACGCCTTTGGTCTCGACTTGATACTCGGCAAGCTGCGTGCTGATATGCGCGAAGGCTTCCACCTGCACCACCTGACGAGTGGCGATGAATTTGACGGCGGGCATGCTCTGCAGTTTGTCGCGGAAGTGGTTGCCCACCGCCGCCTGCAACACCTCGTTCACCAGGTTATGCATGGTACCCACGGCGGAAATCACCCGTGGCGCTTTCGTGTCCGGCACGTGAATCTGCACTTGCAGATCGAATTTAAAGATGAAGCCTTCACTACTCTTGGCCTCGATGGGCTGCAAGCGCGCGTCCAGGTTATGCGCCGTGGAACTCGCCTCCGCCCAATTCAGCGTCAAGATGGCCGTCGGCACAATCTCCGCCTGATAGGCGCGCGGATTAATGGGATACTTGCCCGTGCGCAGCGGTTCTTGCCAGATGCCGCGATGGCCCGGGCGGACCAGCGTGCCATGCTTGAAATCAACGCCGGAGGTATCTTTTGTCACCAAACCCACGTACGATTTAATGACCGCGACTTGCCCCTGCTGCACCACCAACATGGGCACGATCTCCACACGCACCAGGAACGGGTTCAGCGCATACGCGCCGTAGAGCAACGGGTCGTATTGCAGCCCGATCTTGCCGCCGTGGTCGAGGAAGGCCTGGAAGTCCTGGTAGTTATTGTGCAGGTTGTTCTTGGTCGACTGCAACAGGTCAATCAATTCGGCGTCGGTGGTGGCGCCGGTCTCTAATTGTTCAATATCGGCGAAGCCACCCAGGCGACCGGCGATGTCGCCGGAAGGCAACGGGTCGCCCTCAAAGGTGGTGACGATACCGACGGTATCGGTAATCTGGTTATTCGGTCCGAGCGGCGCCGGCGCGATACGCACCAGCCCCAGTTGTTCCGGATCAAGACCGAATGCCTGTGAGGTTAACGGACCACGACCCGTGCGTTGCAGATCCGGCGATACCGGGCGGCCGTAGACCTGCCGTTTGGTGATCACCAGAAATCCGACGGGATGCAACGGCGCCAGGGTACCCGGCGGCAACACCGGGCGCTGCACGCCCTTCTGGCCGCCTTGCAGGACGAACGCGCGCAGATCGGCGAAATTGCCGAACTCCGGCTTAAAAATGGCCGATTTCGCCCCGATAGGCAGTGGCGATCCCACCTGGGCGATCACCACGCCGATCTCGCCGGCCGGCACCTGCACCCAGGGAGATTTTTCCACCGTGTAAAGCAGCCAGAGTTTGAAGCGCCATCCCGGCATGAGCAAGTCCGCTTGATAGCCCGCCTCACCGTGAAAGGCAATCAGGTTATCGCTGGACAGGCGCTTGAAGCTGAAACGCTTGATCACCATGCCGACTTCCGTGGGGCCGATGACGCGGATGGAGGGGAGGATAATCACTACTACAAAGCCGATTACCCAGAGGAGCCATGTCATATCCATCGCACTTACCTCCTTTGCAAGCAACGTGAACGAATACTTGGCCAAACGTCGCCATGCTAGCGCTTTACTGTGCGTAAGTCAAGCGTTTGCATGTAGTAAAAGGGTCTGTGTTCAGTATCATCCAGTTAAGCCCCTCGCCCAGACTTGGGAGAGGGGTTGGGGTGAGGGCCGCACCAGAGAACTGGTATAAACAAAAACGCGAATGTGTGCCCACTTCCGGGCACACATTCGCGTCTACTCTCAGTTATTGCTCACCCGCTTACGGCGGGGTAATCTGGCCGTCCTCATCCCACAACGCTTCCCAGGTTTGCCCATCCTTCCAGAGGAAGACGTGTCCTTTGATGAGGCGGCAGCGCTTGTCAATACCGGCGATCGCCTGCATCTCCTCTGCGGTCAGCGGCGCGCTGACCGTGCACTGCAAGTTGCTCAGATAGTTTTTCCGCTTTGCCGAGAAGGGAATGGGAATCTGCCCGTGCTGCACGGCCCACTTCACGCAGACCACCGCGGGATGAATCCCCAGGCGCTCGGCAATCTTCACGATAACCGGATCGTCGATATCGATGGTATCGTCAGGCGTTTTGTCGCGCTCCGGGCGGTTCGGCGAGCCGATGGGCGAAAAGCCGATGGGCACGATACCGTGCTCGAGCACGTACTTGAACAACTCCGGCTGCTGGAAATGCGGATGCATCTCCAACTCGTTACACGCCGGCTTGATCTTCGCGTCACGCAGCACCAGTTCCAGCTTGGGGATAGTCATGTTCGAGGTGCCGATGTGCCGCACCAGCCCCATCTCCACCAGCTTTTCCATTTGCCGCCAGGTCTTCATGTAACTCTCATGCAGATACGGCTTGGCGTCCGGACTGCGCGACTCGGCGCTGCAGCCGGGCGCATGGAAGTTCGGGAACGGCCAGTGCACCAGGTAGAGGTCGAGATAGTCCAGTTGCAGATCCTTCAGCGACTGTTCGCAGGAGCGGATGACATCGTCATGTTTGTCGTTCCACACCTTGGAGGTGATCCACAACTCTTCACGTTGCAGCCCGCCGCGTTGCAACTCGCGGAACGCCGGGCCAATCAGATGCTCATTGCCGTAGACCGAGGCGCAATCGAAATGCCGATAGCCGACCGAGGCTGCGCCAATCACCGCGTCGGCGACCTGTGCGCCGGTGACATGGTCAGAGCCAAAGGTGCCCAGCCCGATGGCGGGAATCTCTGCCCCGGTGTACAACGTTTTCTTCGGTACCAGATTCGGGTCCACCCCGTCGCTGGCGATACTGAACGCACCAGCGTGCTGTGTTTCCATCACGGTTCTCCTTACTCACTGCTGACAACGTGTTCGAGGGACTTATTCGAACACCACACAAACCTTGCCGGTTTGCCCGCCCGCGGCCAATTGGTAGGCTTCCGCAGCCTGGCTTAACGGCAAGCGATGCGTGGACGTCTTGTCAGGATGGATACCCCAGCGATCGATATGCTCGACCAGTTCTTCCAGATGTTTGAGCGAGGTCACCCAGGAGCCAAAAAGGGTGATCTGCTTGTGAATCAGGTACTTGGATACTTCAAAGCTCACCGAACCGCCTTCGCCGACAAAGGCGCAGCGGCCCCAGTCACGCGTCCCCTGCAGCGCCAGCAAACGCGCCGGCGCGGCGCCGGAGCAGTCGATGCTCACTTCGCAGCCATGCCCGGCGGTCAACGCCTGAATCTTCTCCAACGCGGAGTCGTCCGCCTTCACTACGTCATCGACCAGCCCGAGATCGCTCGCCAGCGCGAGACGGCCCTCGGCGAGGTCGGTGCCGATGATGTGATTGACGCCCAGCGCGCGCCCGAGCATGGCAGCGGCCAGCCCGACGGGACCGAGCCCGGTGATGAGCAAACGGTCCTGTCCGCTCAACTGCATGCGGCGCAACGCTTCGTAGGCGGTGCCGAAACCGCAGGCGCAGAGCGCGCCATCGACATAGGTCAGGGAATCGGGCAGCATGATACAGGTGTTTTCTTCGGCCAGCAGGTAGTCGGCATGCCCGCCGTCACGCTGCCAGCCGTAGGCCGCGCGGTGCTCACTGCGGCAACTGATCATGTACCCCTGCTTGCACTCATCGCAGACGCCGCAGCCGGAGATGTGATAGATGACCACGCGGTCACCGACTTTGAACTGCTTGCAGCCGGGGCCGACCTGCACGATTTGCCCGCAAGGCTCATGCCCGGCGATTACGCCCTGGTACCCCTCCGGCCCTTTGCCGAGGTGCTCGCGATAGATGGCGCGGATGTCGCTGCCGCAGATGGAGGAAGCCTTCATCTTCAGCAGCACTTGCCCGTAGCCCGGTTCGGGAACCGCATACTCTTTAAACTCAACGGTGCTGTTACCCGGCAGCACCACGCCGGTCATGGTTTTGGTGGTTGTCGTCATCGTGGTGTCCTCTCCAATCGGTGTGCGCCCCGCCGCGGGGTACAGGCGGAATTATCTAGCAGCCTGACGCTCAAGTCCGAGCGGTCGGATAGCGAGTCGCTTTTTTCGT
>DASXVL010000758.1:0-5415 GCA_036504255.1 Armatimonadota bacterium
CGGCCCCGCTGGCCCCGGTATCCGCGCCGATGGCGAGCTTTGTGAAGTCGGCTACTACGGAAGGCTGATACGCGGTCTGGCAAGCACTGCCCCCTCGCAGGTGCGAGGGGGCCGACCAAACCCTACAAGAGGAGGACGTCATGGTAAAAATCGAAGCGGTCATCCGCGATGGTGTAGTAGAAGAAGTCAAAGATGCCTTGGCCCGCGTGGGCATAGCCGGCATGACTGCCTGGGAAGTCCGGGGATTTGGCCATCAAAAAGGGCAGACGACAAACTACCGTGGCGCCGAGTATGCCGTCGATTTTCTTCCCAAGGTCAAAATCGAGTTAGTGTTGGCGGATGAAGATGTCGAGCGTGCGGTGGAAACGATTATCAAAACCGCCCGCACCGGCGCCATCGGCGATGGCAAAATCTTTGTCTTCCCCATCGCGCAGTGTATTCGTATCCGCACTGGCGAGACGGGCAAACAGGCGATTTAAACGAACGGCGGGTGAGCCAAACTCTGTGCTTGGCTCACCCGCGTAATTTTTCACGAAATCCTCATCATGCACCCCCTTGAAACGCTGGACTCAGTAGACGGTTTATGCTATCTTCTTCAGGGTTGTGTCACAGTTGAACAAAGTGACAGAATGCCTAGGCCACCATCCGCGCGGTGATAATCGTTTGAGGCCGCAGGCCTTGCACTGTAGCGGATCAGCTGAACGTGAAGATTTCCGACGATGTGGCGAAAAGTGCGTGTCACAGGTATGCCGAATGCCTGTGACATATTGCTGTGTACGGTCACGTCGTCGTCAACAACTCGAATATTTGCCCCCTGCGGGAAGCAGAAGTCATCACACTTAACGACGTTGAAGGCACCGTCCGAGGGCGCGGAGGGTATGCTGCGCTCCCCCGAGTGTTGCCTTCACGAAAATCCGGGGTTATTCCCCAAGAGGCGGCAGGAACAATGCTAGAGAATTTCTTCACCCCCAAGTCGGTCGCTGTTATCGGCGCATCTGCGGAGCCCGGTAAAGTCGGCTACGACATCGTGTTCAACCTGATCGACGCCAAATTCCAAGGCGAGATCTACCCGATCAACCCGAAGGCCGAGACCATTCAAGGCCTGAAGGTGTACAAGACGGTGCTGGACGTGCCCGGCCAAGTCGACCTGGCGGTCATCGTGATCCCGGCGAAGTTCGTTGCGGCCACCATGGAACAGCTCGGCCAGAAGGGCACCAAGGCCGTGGTGATCATCACCGCGGGCTTCAAGGAAGTCGGCGCCGAAGGCAAGGCGATGCAGCAGCAGGTGATGGACGTCGCCGCCAAGTACGGCATCCGCGTCATCGGCCCCAACTGCTTGGGCATCATCTCCACCGCCGTCGGCCTGAATGCCTCCTTTGCCCCGAACACCCCGAAGAACGGCCATATCGCGCTCGTGTCGCAGTCCGGCGCGCTGGCCTGCGCCATTCTCGACTGGGCCACCCAGGCGGGCATCGGCTTCAGCAAATTCTTCACCATCGGCAACCAGGCGGACGTCGCCACCAACGACCTGCTGAAGGCGTGGAAGGATGACCCGGAAGTTCGCGTCATGGTCGCCTACATGGAAGCGATCGCTGACGGCATCGAGTTCATGAAGATCGCCGAGGATGTGGCGCGCGTGAAGCCGATCGTCATGGTCAAATCCGGTACCACCGCCGCTGGCGCAAAAGCTGCAGCGTCCCACACCGGCTCGCTGGCCGGTTCCGACGCCGCTTATGATGCCGCCTTCAAGCAGAGCGGTGTGATCCGCGCGAACACGGTGGAAGAGTTCTTCGATTACTCTATCGCCTTTGCCAACCAGCCGATCCCGAAGGGGAAGCGCATCTGCATTGTCACCAACGCCGGTGGCCCGGGCATCATCTGCTCCGACGCCATCGAAAAGATGGGCCTCTCGCTGGCGACCGTCAGCGAGAAGACGGTAGAAATTCTGAAGTCCCGCGTCTCCCCTTCCGGCAACTTCAACAACCCGATTGACGTGCTGGGCGACGCCAAGGCGGCAATCTATAAGTTTGCCACTGAGACGGTGTTGCAAGATGAAGGCGTCGATGGCGTCATCGTCATCGTCACCCCGCAGAGCTCGACGGAAATCGTCGAGACCGCGCAAGCCGTCGCCGATCTGCAGACCGACAAGCCGATCCTCACCTGCTTCATGGGCGGCACGCTCATGGCTCCGGCGGTAAGTCTGCTGATGGACAACGAAGTGCCGAACTACGAGTTCCCAGAGCGCGCCGTTTCCGCCTTCAAAGCGATGGTCGACTACGCCACCTGGCGCAATCTGCCGATAGAGGCTCCGAAGACCTTCGCCGTGGATAAGGAGTACGTGGCAGCCGCGTTCGCCAAAACTCGTGCCGAAGGCCGCCGGGACATGAACGAAGTCGAGTGCGCTGATATCCTGCGCGCCTATGGTTTCATTCTGCCGGGCAACAAGCTCTGCGCCACCGCCGACGAAGCGGTCGCCTTCTCCAATGAGATCGGCTACCCCGTCGTGATGAAGATCGCTTCCCCGGACATCCTGCACAAGTCGGATGTGGGCGGCGTGAAAGTCGGCCTGAAGAACGCGGATGAAGTCCGTGCTATTTTCGAAAGCATGACTACCAGCATCCAGGCGAAGAAGCCGGAAGCGAACATCTGGGGCGTCAACATCCAACAGATGGTCACCGAGGGCAAGCAGACGATTCTCGGCATGAGCCGCGACCCGCAGTTTGGGCCGATGATCATGTTCGGCCTGGGCGGTATCTACGTGGAAGTACTGAAAGACGTCGTCTTCCGCATCGCTCCGCTCAACGCGTACACCGCCAATGAAATGGTACACGCGATTCGCAGCTTCAAGCTGCTGGCCGGCGCCCGCGGCGAGAAGCCGTCGGACATCAACGCCGTGGTGGAAGCCATCCAGCGCCTGTCCCAACTCGTCACCGATTTCCCGGAAATCATCGAGATGGACATCAACCCGCTGGTCGCCCTGCCGGAGAACGGCGGCGCCATCGCCATCGACTCCCGCATCAGCATCACGGTCTAATCGCCTGCACCGCTGTAAAAACGTCGCCGCCCCGGAGCAATCCGGGGCGGCGACGTTTTGTCATAGCCATTGAATCCACTATTTATCGATGCGGAACGTGCGCTGCAATCTCGCTACCCGGCGTCGTCGCTGCAATTCGCGCAACGGGCGTAGTAACGCGCCAAAGATACCGCTGGCGGGGTGACGGATGACACGTGGTGATCCTTTTCCGCTCGCGCGGCGCGGTATCCATGCCCAGTTCCGTTGGTAGTAGACAAACGCCCACGCGAAGCCAATGCTGCCCAATGCAAAAAATCCAAATACGGGAAAGAGTAGGCCGGTACCTACCGTGCCCATGGGATACATAAAAAACACCAGGGCAATGGTGATCCAACCGATCCACTTTGCCTTGAGGGGTAGGACAAACCAGAAGAGCACGGTCTGCTCAGGATTTAACCAGGCCCAGGCGACAACAGTCGCGGAAATGAGCAGCCAGGCACCGCCGTTCATGGGCTGTAATTGGTGAGTAACGAGCAAACACGGGATTTGCCAGCTCACGACCGCAGCCACGCTCACGCCGGCTAAGAACAAGAGGTAGGTCCGCGTACCCCAACCACGCTCTAGGCTGCCGCCAAACCAATACAGCATTAAGCCGTTGAGCAGCACTCCAATGAGATCTGGTCCTACCGCCAGCGCATTGGTCAACAGTCCCGTCAATATATTGGGCAGACGGTCCGGGGAAAAGCGAAGGTATGCCGCGAGTGGGACGCCCAGAATACTCGCAAGAAAACCAACCACCCAGATGGCGATAATAATTTTCGTCACCGGGAGGTCGCGAAAGAACTCGCTGACTTGCCAGGATGTACGACGGTATACCATAGTGAGATGATTCGACTACAGGCGGCGCTTTCCTGTTATGACAATTGCTCAACTACAAGAATTCCTCGTCCGTAATGCCGGCATTCGGGGAGGGCTCGCTTCCCTGCTCCCCCTCCCCTTTCATGCTACGACCCACGCCGCTGTCGCCGGTAGCGCCGGTAGCCAAACCAGCCAAGTGCGAGGAGCGGACCCCAGACTGGTAGCCAGATGAGTAACGGGATGAGCACGGTGAGTAGGAAGCGGGCGAAGGACCCCAGGGCAGCCCAAGCGCTCGCAGCCGTCGCGCCATAGCTTCCGTTCGGCGATGATCGGCGTGTGCCATGTATTTCCACGCGCACCTCGGCAAGCGTTACGCGGCTCTTTCTGCGGTATTCATCCTCCCGTGTGCCGTTCGCCTCGCGTGCCGCCTTGTCGCGCAGCTCTTCGATAGATAACTTCTGATCAGTTGAGCGCGTCCGAGCGCCAATATGTGCGAGATTTTGCTGCGCTCCCGCGAGATCTTGCAGCTTGGCGACGTTCGCCAGCGCATCCGGTGTCAAGTCTTCGCCATTCACGCTCCGCGCAGTCACCGTACCTAGCGTACTGAGTTCGGCGAGCAGTGAGCCCAGTTTCTCCGCTGGCAGCCGCCCACTCACCGTTGCCGTCCCGCCGCGCTGCTCCCCACGTTGGAACTCTGAAGTAAGTACAAATCCGTCAAACTGGCGGAACAGTAATTCGCTCCGCTCCACTGTCAGTTGCACATTTTCACTCTCCAACGTCATGCTCGCCAAATACGCAATCTGCAATTTCCCCTCCACCAGCCCATAGTTGTGCGCCGGGGGGGCGATGGTCGGCTGTGACGACGTAGGGATGGAAGCTGGTGCTCTTGCGGTCACCGCACTCGACGGCTCAGCGGGAACCAGTGCTAGAGTCCCTTGCGAAGACTGGGCACGTGTTTTCGCCACATACTCCACATGCCCATCCAAAAAGGACATAACGATCCCTTTGTTGTCGTTGTGACGGGACTCCGGTTGCCCGTTGCGCGCATCGAACGTCAGCGGAGTTGTTTCCGGAGTCGCGATGGTCCCCAGGCGACGCGAAGCGACCTGCAGATTGTAGGCAATTCCGATGGGCAAATCGAGTGCTGCTGTGCAGTGATAGACTTTATCCGCGACGCCGATCTCTTGCCGCCACGAGTCCGCATCTGGCAACCGTTCGTGGTTCTCCTGTGTATACATCATTATGCCCAGCGCAATTTGCTTTTGGTTACTCATGCACTGGGTATGACGTGATTTCTCCCGTGCCTTCCCAAAGACCGGGAAGAAAATGGCTACCATGATCAGCGCGACGCCGGCGACGGCCAGCCATTCAAAGAAACGCCGAATTGAGAACACGGTGCGGTGAACGGCTGATATCTGCAGCGGATCATTTGCCGAGATAGCCGAAAGCGCTGGCATTCCCTGAGTCGTGGTAATCGGCGTCACCGCGACCTGCGCCATGATGCGCTCGGCAAAACCGTCACTGGCGCCACGGGAGGCGAGGGC
>DASXVL010000759.1:0-7097 GCA_036504255.1 Armatimonadota bacterium
CATCCCCAGTTTTCTACCAACGAGGGGTGTTGGCTTATGGGCCGACGCCACTCATGCTGCCGTGCGCGATGCCGATAGTCAATTCGCCCCTCGGGTGCTCGACCTGCAAACAAACCAACGCGTACCGTATTCGATCAGCAGGAGAGCGAGTGCTATTGTCGAACAACTATAGCAGCTTGATTTATACGATGTTGTCGAAGGAGTCCCTGGTATGTCCACCACCGCTGCCTGCCCCCGCTGCGGCGCTGCGCGCCCTGACGCGCCCGCGACGTCCTGTGCGCAATGCGGGCTCTCCACCAGTCAGATGGGCACGCCGCCCCCCGTCGCCGTCCCGCCACTCACCATGACCAGCATTCCACCGACACCCGTCACCGCCGCCGTCTCTCCGGGGCTGGTTTTGCCCTATGGCGAGTTGCAGCACGCCGCCACTTACCTGGCTGTCGTGCGCATGTTACGTGTTATCGGCATCGGGAATATCGTCTGGGGTGCTGTCCTGATGATTATCGGCCTTCTCTCTGCCATTGGCAGTATGACATGGCTGAGCGGATCTGATAGCAGTACCGTTATGCTCCTCGCGATCGGCGCCGTGATCGGCGCACTGGGGCTGGCCTTCATCGGTGAGGGGGTCTGGCTCATTGCCAAGCCCTCAGCCAATGGCTTACTGGTTGCTGCCATTACAATGTTTGTCACGGGAGTGGTATGTCTCCGGGGTATTCTGGCACTGATCGTCTTTATCGCGTATGGCCTCGCCCTCCTCAAACGCCACAAGAAGTACGGACCGGTCATGACACACCGCCCTTCGGAAGCCATGTTGCGGCAGGCCGGGGAATTGCTGGATAAGCTACTGAAGGCCGCGCGGAAGAAATCGCCTGACATCAT
Organism: Armatimonadota bacterium; assembly: GCA_036504255.1. Classification (GTDB taxonomy): domain Bacteria; phylum Armatimonadota; class Hebobacteria; order CAIYQO01; family CAIYQO01; genus DASXVL01. Next base: position 880 of record DASXVL010000759.1, read on the forward strand.
CGAGATACTTACCGCGACAGTGTTTATGAAGCGGCGCTGGCGTGGGCTCTTGCTCGATGATCTCGCCATCCTCGCCTCGCATGAAGCGCGCATTTTCGGGTATACCATCGCCGACATCTACTTCCTGCCGCCCAACGGATTTTCGATTGAAATCACCGGCAAGTCATTAACGCGCCGCTGGCTGAAAGGTGTGCTCGTCGTCGATAACACGCGGCACAAAGGACGTATGCTCGCCGAGTCGTATCAACGCTACCAGGCATGGCTCACGCGCTACCAGCCGTTCGCCGGGCCAGGGAATGCGGGTATCGCTCCTCCGCCGATGGTCGCGCCTCCGCAGTGATGTTGACGGCTTCCACAGCTGTGCGCTGTCATGGGACATCACGCGTAGCGCGCGATAAATGTTGGATATATGGGGCGAGGGTAACGGACGACTACCCCACTGAACCGTCAGGCATTCCGACGCATGGTGGCGAGTGAGAAGATACCGGAGAACAGCGAGTAGCTAAAGATGGCCCCAAGCATAAAAGACGTGGCGATAGGCTCGGGGAGGGACGAAAGCGCTTCGTGTTGCAGGTAGAATATGAGGTCCGGTACTTCTCCCCGAAAGATGTAGAGACCGAAACAACCGAGCAGTATGCCGACGATGGCGAAGAATCTGCTCTGTGCCATCCGCTTTTGATCAAGCCATGCGAATGCAGCAAATAGTAGGCCAAGCACAACGCCGATCCCGATGGTAAGCATGCTGACCCGCACGGGGTGCAGGCGGATCGTATTGATCCCGACGCTTCTGATCCCGACGGCCGCAATCCGATCAGCGAAGATAAATAGTCCTAGATACAGAGGCCCTATCACCACAATAAGCCATTGACGTTTGTGTGCCATCGCTTGCTCCTAATCTTAATAAGTATACTTGACATGCTCAGTGCTGGAAAGGGCAACGGGTAAAGCGGTTGATAGGGTAACACAGGGGGCATGTACGTATTGTGCGGTTGTGCGGCGAACATCAGCTCGGGCTTTGTTGTGTTCAGCATCGGCTGGGGACAGGCGCCTACGTTGCTGCCGGTTGCGCACATTAACCCATGCGTTCGTTGCCTGTCCCCCGACCATAGCCGCTTTCGCTAATGCCGGAAGGAGTCTCGCCTTGTCGTCTACCAGGGACGAACAACGGGGGACGGGCAACGGACGTTGTGCAAGATCGGTACCGAGAGCAAGTCGGTGCCCGTCCCCAACCGGCCACGATGCCCCGCGTCGGTGAATCCCATTGATCGTGATCTCACCGCGTCCTCTGCAACTCCCCAGCTCGGTGCATTGACAAGTCCTGGCCCGGCCACCTACTATGGCATAGCGCCGCACGTGGCGTGGATGTGGTGAGGCAGTCATGTTTTTCGCTGATCAACTTATACGCGCTGCCCGCGTGGGCGCACTTTTGCTGCTGCTCCTGCCCCTGGGCGGCGTGGCGTGGGCGAATGACTGGGCGCAGTGGCGTGGGCCGGGGCGGGACGGCGTGTCGGCGGAGACGCATCTGCTCCAGCAATGGCCCGCGGCGGGACCCCGGCTGCTCTGGTCGGTGGATGGGGTGGGTGAGGGCTTCTCGCAGCCGTCGGTCACCAACGAGGCCATCTACGTCACCGGTATGGCGGACGGTAATGTCGGCTACTGCGCCGCGTACAACCTCGCCGGCGTGCGGAAATGGCGCACGGCGTACGGCACGGAGTGGACGGGCGGTTATCGCGGCACGCGTAGCGCCCCGACGGTGGCGGCGGGCCGGGTGTACGTCACCAGCGCCACCGGCGAACTGGTGTGCCTGAACGCCGCTGACGGCGTGATCCTCTGGCAGCAGAACGTGCTCACCGCTTTTGGGGCGTGGAATTGCAACTGGGGCTATACCGAAGCGGTGCTCGTCGATGGCGCGCACGTCATCTGCACCCCCGGCGGGAAAACGGCCATGCTGGCGGCGCTCGATGCGCGCAGCGGGGCGGTGGTCTGGACGACGCCGCCGATCATGAGCACGCCGACCACCTGGGAGCGCAATGCCTACTGCTCGCCGCTACTCGTCACGCGCGGCGCGACGCGCCTCATCGTGACCGCAACGAACAATTATATCATCGGTGTCGATGCCGATTCCGGCGTGCTGCGCTGGCAGTCGGCCTTTCACAACAGCAATGGGCAGGTGCCGGTGACGCCGCTCTATGCCGACGGCATGCTCTTCGTTTCCGCGGGCGATGGGGCCGGGTCGGTCATGTTGCAACTCTCCGCCGACGGCACGAGCGTGCAGGAGGGCTGGCGACAACCCCGGCTCGATATCCATTTCGCCAATGGCGTGCTGCGCGATGGCTTCGTCTACGCCACCGGCCATGCCAATGGCGGCAAAATGGCCTGCGTCGAATTGAAGACCGGCGTTATCCGCTGGGAAGACAACTCCGTGGGCAAGGGCTCGCTCAGTTATGCCGACGGGCGGCTCTACTGCTACGCCGAAAACGGTACCCTCGCGCTGGCGCAACCATCGCCCGACGCCTTCAAACTCATCAGCGCCTGCAAAATCACCCTGGGGAGCGGCAACCACTGGGCGCACCCCGCCATCAGCAACGGCCGCCTCTTTTTGCGCCACGGCGATACCCTCATGGCCTTCAAGATCGCCGCCGAGTAATTAATCCAGGGTAAACCCCCGGCTCTGCCGGAGAGACTCCCAGCGTGTGACAGTTCAGTGACTGGTCATGATTCGCTCGGCGTGTGCTGTCATCGTTCACGCATGGCAAGCAGAGGAATACCCTTGTGCGATGTTGCACTATCAAAGCAAACGGGATAGCCCGGCTATCCCCGGCCGGAAATAACAGCCGGGATGGGATCACTGACGAGGCGCCTGGCCAAGTCACAGAACACCGCTTTGCGCGGTACACAACATCAAGCCTCCGGCTCTGCCGGAGGTCCATGACTCGCTGTGGTCCCTCGCCCAGATAACGCATGACGCCCTCCGCAAGCGCGTTGGCGAGCAGCTGTTGCCCGCGCGGGCTGCGGATGAAGCGCGCGTCGTGGAGGTTGCTCAGAAAGACCATCTCCACGGTGACGACGGGCAGCTGGCTGAAGATGGAGCCGGTGAGCGCGCCCTGACGGCGGCCGATGTAGGTGGCGCGTTCCCCCTTGACGCCGTTATCGTGCAGCGCGGAGCCGAGTATGGCGGCGGCCCCGTCGTGCAGCAGGTTCGCGGCGATGGCGCTGTCACGCAGCACGTCACGGGAGGGGCCGGTGACGCCCTGCGCCCGGCCCGGACGGTCGGGGTAGTAGACGGTGATGCCGCTGCCGCGTCCGGTATCGCAATGCAGGCGCAACAGCAGCGCGGCGTGTGCAGCGTTGGCGATCTCCGCGCGCCGCCGGTTGCTGACGTACTCACGTTCCGTGCGCTTGGTCAGCACCACGGTGACGCCGCGCGCGCGCAACACCGCTGCCAGTCGCTGCGTGACCTGCCAGTTCATCGTCACTTCCGTGACGCCATGCTGCACGGTGCGGCCGGCGTTCACCTCGGAGGGATGCCCCGCGTCGAGGCAGACGACCGCGCCCGCCTGCGCGCGCAGCCCGAGCAGCAGCAGCAGGAGCAAGAGCCAGTAGCGACGATTAATTATCATTGAGTACTCCCATGGCGTCGAGCAACGCCGCACCGTGGCGCGCCCATTGCGCCTGGCCGGGCACGAGTTCGAGCGTGATGACCGGCAGCCCGCGCTCTTTGCCATAATACGTGCCCAGCGATCCCGGCGAGTTGGGAAACGGGCCACTGAGCTGGGCGACGACGGGCAGGCCGTTCAAGGCGGCGATGCGGCGGGCGATCTCCTGCGCCGGTCCGTCATAGTTGACGCAGGCGAGCGGCGCATGGCAGGAGATGATCAGTGCGGGCTGGTAGGCATCCACCACCTGCAGCATCGCGCGCGTTTCCGGCTCGGACGCCGAAATATAGCCCCCATTATACCGCCCATGGTGCGGAACCGTACCAAAATTGCGTGTGGGAAAGTTGTGATTGAGATCGATACCGTGTGTATTGCCACGTCGGTGGGCAGCCAGGCCATCGGGATTGGCCAGCGGCATGACGACAATGCGCATGGTGAAACACTCCGGTGGCAGGGTGCGCAAGTGACGCACCAACGCACGCGTGAGGGCGACCCCGGCGGGCTCATCGCCGTGTACGCCGCCGATGAGCAGCACCGTGCGCTCGCCCGCGCCGAAGAGCAGGACGTCAATAGGGCGACCGCGCACCGAGGTCAAACGCCACGGCGGCGCGCCCTCTTCGGCAGGTTGTGATCTAGCAGTCGTCTCATGCCCGTTGATGAGCAATACCATCGCCAGCAACATCATCGCGCGCCGTCGTCTCGCTCCGCCCTTGCTGTGCGCTGTTCTCATCCGCTATGCCCGTCCATTCACTTTATGGAGTTCCCGGTGGCTGCGAGCACTCCTGTGCACGCAGCACTACGGCGCGCACAGCCTGTCGCAAAGAATTCACCCCCGCGCCGGGAGAGGCGCGGGGGTGAAACGGGGACGCCGGCCAGGGCGTGTGAAGTTACCAGGCCACGACTTTGATACTCGCGACCGGACCCTGCGCGCTGAACGCCAGGTACTTCAGGGTACTCAGGTCCAACCCACCCGGGGCTGGATCGGTCCAGGTCGAGGCTGGCTTCGCAAAGGTGGTCGAGGTGGTATGCCACCAGGGATTATCGTCAGCGCCCGTGTACCACTGGGTGCATTTGATGGGCGTGCCGACGCCATTTTGCTCAAATTGGGTGTAGAGGGTGTAGTAGCCTACCGTGTTCGTCCCGCACTGGGTGTCCGTGCCACCGGTAACGGTGAAGCTATGGGTGGGGCCCACGCCGAACGGCCCCGGCCCGCCGACGATTTTGACGATCTGGCACAAGTTCTGATTGGCGGACCAGTGTAGTTGCGCGCCATAGCCGTTCTGACTGGCGTTCGACAGCCAGACAAAGGTCTGTTGCCAACAGGTCGGAAGATTATGGTCATTCCCCACTAAGGTAATGAGCACGTGGGTAGCTTCATCAACCGCCTGCCCATGTAGTTTCCCCTGCACCATCCATGAATAGGACTCAGAGCTACCGATGAGCGCGGTCATATTCGCGTAGGTTCCCTTACTGAGCACCTGTGAGTCACGCCCAACCCACCCATTGTTTGTCGGTCCACTGCCACTGCCGTTCCATGAAGGAAAGTCTTCTACCGTGGTAATGGCATCCAGCGGGCTGGCATTCATGGCCACATGGCCGTCGACAAAGGATGAGATCATTTTCTCATTATGGCGCAGGCCGAGTTGGGAATATTTACTAAAGACCCCCGTGGTCACCGCATCGCCGATATCGGTGGTCAGCACCGTGTCGGTGGGGACGGCAATGTCGGCGAGGGCCTGGTCGCCCACGCGCAAGTTATACCCGTAATCGGGGGTTGACGCGGACCCACGGCGTGTCGCGGTGGGACAATCGTAGACCTTGTCGGCAACCTGCACGGCGTTCAACCAGTATTTGGGCGTGGCCGGGACGGCCGAAGGCAGAATTTCGTCGTTTTCCTGCACCCACATGGTAATCGCTAATGCAAGCTGTTTCTGGTTGCTGGTGCACTTGGTCTGCCGCGCCTTTTCGCGGGCTTTGCCGAAGACGGGAAAGAGAATTGCCGCAAGAATGGCAATAATGGCGATAACGACGAGCAACTCTATGAGCGTGAAGCCGCGCCGTGCTGAGGGGCCGGAACAACGGCGTAGGGAAGTTGGGTAATCCATAGTAACCTCCAAAGAAATATGCGATAAAGCAACATTAAGCAAACGAGGGGTTCCTGTCAATACGGAATATGTAAAATAGGGGATGAGACAAGTCTCATTCTGGGGGTAAAGGGGTTGTTTGCTGCGGGGAGGAGGCATACGCACAGTGAGACATGCGCGGTGTGTATATCGCGTAGGCAGGCCAGTGGTTGGTGGTCCTGCCTACGCGCGGTGTCTGGAAGCGCCGGTACGGATTACCAGGCGACAATTTTGACGAACGCCAGTCCGGTGGACGCGTGTCGGGTGCCGTCCCAATCCCAGCAATCCGCCGTGAAGGCGAGACGGGTTAAGGTCTTCAGGTCGATGACCGCGGCGCTATCCGTCCAGGTCTGTATCGGTTTGTTGTAGGAAGAATCACCCACGTGCCAGGCGGCGTAATTGCTGACAGGATCAGTATTGGTGGCCCAGACGGTGCATT
>DASXVL010000760.1:0-3604 GCA_036504255.1 Armatimonadota bacterium
AGTTGGCTTCCCTTGATCAGCTGCTGCGTCCGCAGACCCGTCACCGTGATCGGGCAGATCCGGTCTTGATCGCCATGTAACACCAGCGTGGGCACGTCAATACGTGGCAGGTCATTGCGAAAGTCGGTGTACCAGGTGGGCACGCACGCCGCGGTGCCTAGCGGTGAGGCTCCGGCGGCAATATTCCAACTGTCTCTGACCACTTCATCACTGACGCGCTTGCCCAGCAGCACATCAGTGTTGTAAAAGTTGGCGAGAAAGCTCGATTGATAGGCCAGCCGGTCCTGCGCAATGCTGGCCATGATCTCATCAAAGACGCGCTGTTCCACCCCTTCCGGGTTGTCCGGCGTCTTCAGCAGAAACGGCGGCACCCCAGAAATGATGGCCGCCTTGATCACGCGATCAGCGCCATACTTGGCCAGATAGCGGACGACCTCGCCGCCCCCCATCGACATGCCTACCAGCACGACATGGCGCAGGTCGAGCTGCGTCATGAGCGTGTGGAGATCTTCGGCAAAGGTATCGTAGTCATAACCGAGCGTCGGTTGACTGGACTGACCGAATCCCCGGCGATCGTAGCTAATAACGCGATACCCTGCCTTGAGCAGGACAGGCACCTGCTTTTCCCAGGACCGGCCGCTCAGGGGAAATCCATGGATCAACACGACTGGTTGGCCTGTACCGTGGTCCTCGTAGAACAAATCGATGTCGCCGGAGTTTTCCTGGCCGACAGTAATAAACGGCATAGCTGCTCCTTTCCCGCGCCTGACTCCGTTCCGCACTACGCTTAATTGCAGTATGCGCACGCTCCGGCGTGTATGGTGTCACGCGCTGCCGCACAACGTGCATGTTTGTCAGGACACTTGTGACACAAACGCCTCGCTCACCATACCCCCGACAGCTCCGGGATGGCGACGGGCGGCGGCTCCGGTGCATGCAACGCCATCGCGATGGCGACCATGGTCCTGCGGGGACCGGTAAGGACTCCAGGTAGGACTGATGTCAGCGGCACGGTCCGGACGACGGCCCAAGCCCCGCTACCCCCGGCAGGACACAACAGCCTGCGGGTGCTTGCTGCTGCGGATAAACACGAACGTTGGTAAGTTGTTCTCATCCATACCGGCCAATACGGTTCCTGCGAGCCAACCATTTAGTCGACCAACTGACAGAGCGTATTTGCGTGATATTGGGCTGAAGCCGCTGGCAAAACGAGCGACGATATCAGCATAAATTTACGCGTATGGCATTGCATGTCGGGAACAGGGCGGCTTCTCCTGTTGCGTCACAGCAATGAATGGCTAAGCGTTTGTCCGAGAAGTGGAAAAACACAGATTTTCAATGGTCCTTTTGGTCGCTGCCGGCTGGTCCATTACCGCAAAATAGCTGCCGTGATCTTGACAGAGTGACGCCTGGATCAGTAAACTGTTGGTTAAACGATTGATCTGCCGCCAATCCAGCACACGCCCCCCTCTCGGCAGATTGGGTGTGCTGCATATAAAAGGAGTCTTACATGACGCGTGAGGATTTAGTTGCCTACCTGCAGGAGGGGCTCTTGGCCGTCCCCTTCATCGATGCGCATACCCACCTGGTGGGCGGCAAGCTGAGCGCACGCGGATTGCAGGACATCCTCCTCTATCATATGGTCATCAGCGACCTGTATGCCGCCGGCTGTCCCAGCGGCGGGCGACTGACCGTCTATCCGGGGTGGCCGACGACCCACGAAGCGCACGGGCGCATTTGCGAAGCCCTCCCCTACCTGCCCGCGATTGAGAACACCAGTTGCTACTACCTGTTGCGCACCCTGCTACGCGATCTCTATGACTGGGAGGAGCCGGTAACGGCCGGCAACTGGGAGCGGCTCGACGGCCTCATCCGCGAACGCGCCGATGACCGGGGGTGGCAACGCACCATTGCCCGTAAGGCGAACATCCAGCGCTTTTCCACCGAGATTGCGCGCCGGGAAGACGGCAGCGACGATGATATCCTGCAGTATGCGCTGGAGTGGGCCTTCTTCACGCGCTGCCAGTGGGGCGAATACGACACGGCGCTCTATGAACTGGAACGCTGTTGGGGACGCACGCCGGAATCGCCCATTCCGGTAACGGGCGGGGTACGCCCGCAGCCAGACCGGGTGATTCACACCCTGGACGATGTGGACGCCGCCATCACGCACTACGTGGCCACCATCCCCTACGACCAGATTCTGGCCATGGCGACCCATATCTCTACCGATATCGATTTGTCGTTGGTGAGCCGGGACGAGATGGCGTCAGCCCTCACCCGCCGTGCGGTCGCCGGGGCGCGGGAACGCGATATCTATGCATCGTACATTAACGAAGCCTTCCTGGCCGCGTTGGAAGCCTATGCGGACCGCGTTGTCTTCCAGTTCAGTTTGGCCGCCGAGCCGCTGCCGTTTGAGACGAGCAGCCGAGTGAGCCAACGCACCCTGGCGCAAGTAGCCGAGATGATCAGCCGCCACCCGAAACTGCGTTTCCAGTGTACCGTGTCCAGCCGCCATGCCAATCAGACGCTCTGCACGCTGTGTCGCGAGTTGCCGAATTTTTCCCTCTCGGGTTACTGGTGGCATAACTTCTTCCCCGGCGCCATACGGCAGATCATGGTCGAACGGCTCGATATGCTGCCCATGAACAAACAAATCGGCTTCTTTTCCGATGCCTACTGTATCGAGTGGGCCTACGCCAAGGCGATGCTCGTGCGACAACAGTTCGCGCAGGTGCTCGCCGACAAAGTGCTGCAGGGACAATATACGCCGGATGAGGCCCTGCAGATCGCCCGTGCCATTATGTACGACGCGCCGCAGAGTTTACTGCACATGACACCGGCCGAGGAGTATGCATATGTCGCAGGTTAATTGTGTGGGTATTCTGGTCGTCGATGCCTTGAGCGGCCCGTTGGCGCAGTACCCGGTGCCCCGCGTGCAGTCGCAGGTGATTACCGAGCGCGTCCAATTTCTCCCCGGCGGCGGCGCCGCCAATACCGGGGGGGCGCTGGGCCGCCTGGGCATCAACGTCGGCGTCTTCTCGAAAGTCGGCGATGATCCCAACGGGGCCTTCCTGCGCACGGAACTCGGCAGTCATGGCGTGCAGACCGACGGCATCCGCGTCTCGGCCAGCGATTCCACGCCGTTCACCTTCGTCGGCATCCATGCCGATGGTGACCGCACCTTCGTACATACCCCCGGCGCGAACAAGACCTTCTGCGTGGACGACGTGGACGTGGACCGGCTCTGCGACACCAGCTATCTGTTGTACCAGGATCTCTGGGTGCTGCCGCAGTTGGACGGGGCCGCGGGCGGAGCCGAACTGCTCGCCGAAGCGCAGCGGCGCGGCGTCGTCACGCTGCTCGACGAATGCTGGGGGCTGGGGCCCAATCGCGAGACCTTCGAGCGCATGCTGCCGCACTGTGATTATGTGTTGCCCAGCTTCGACGATATGCTGGCCATCTACCCCGGCGAGACGCCGGAGGGCATCGCCCGCCACCTGTTGACGCTGGGCGTCGGCACGGTGGTGCTGAAGCTGGGCGCGCAAGGTTGCCTGGTGGCGCAGCAGCAGGAGATCACGCTGGTCCCCGCGTTCACCGTCCC
>DASXVL010000761.1:0-3099 GCA_036504255.1 Armatimonadota bacterium
TGACCGCGAGAGACTCTAGCGTTCCCATGCTGGCACCCTGCCTTACCTCGCCGCACGGATCAGGTGGCACGACAGGCGCGCCACAGCGGGCGCGCGCTACGTGAAACGAGACAATGCGCCAACCCACGGGGGGAGGATCTGATCATCAATAACTATACCTTTGAGCCGATGCTGCCATCGGTTGACGACTATTGCGCATTGCGGGATGCCGTGCACTGGTGGAATGTGTCTCGCGAAGCAACCGAACGCGCGCTGAAGAATTCATTATTTGCTGTTTGCGTGTGGCATGAGGGGCAGATGATCGGGCACGGCCGGGTGGTCGGCGATGGCAGCATCGTCTTTTACATCCAGGACGTCATCGTGCATCCGGCGCACCAGGGCAAAGGCATTGGCACACAGATCATGGAAATGATCATGCGCTATGTCCGGTCGCAGGCGACAACCGGAACCTATGTCGGGCTGATGTCTGCGGAGCGTGCGGTCGCTCTCTATGAAAAGTTTGGATTCACCAAACGACCTGATAATATGCCTGGAATGGGGATGCACATACCGTAACAGTATTCCGGTGGTTCCAGCTATGCGCGAGGTGCGAAAGTAGGGGGAGACAATATGCCTATCGATATCAGCACGGAAGTGGCGAAATATTACGATGCCTGTCGTGTGCCGTTTGACGACATTAGCTTCTATCTCCAACAGGTGCCCCTGCCACAGGCAAGGGTGCTGGAATTGGGCTGTGGTACCGGGCGGGTGCTGCTTCCACTGGTGGAGCACTGTGCGTATATCCATGGCCTTGATTGTTCGGAAGCTATGCTGGCGATATGCCAGGAGAAACTCCAGCGGGCAGCGATTGCGCCGGAACGCGCGCGGATTGACGCGGCGGACATCACCGATTTCGATCTCGATCAGCAGTTTGATCTCATCACTGCGCCGTTCCGCGTGATGCAAAACCTGGCGACGGATGGGGAAGTGGACGGGCTGTTCCGCGGAATACACAAGCACCTTGCACCAAGCGGCACGGCCATCCTGAATGTCTTTCGTCCCTACCTGGATCGCGAGCATATGCTCGCAGAATGGTGCCGACCGGAAAAATACAATTACGAGATTCCCGTCGCGGGAGGACTCCTGCGGCGTTATGACAAGTTAGCGCGCATCACGGCCGACCCGCTGGTCTGCTACCCCGAGTTGATCTACCGGTTCTACCAGCACGAGCAACTGGTGGATGAGGCGGTATTGCCGATTGCCATGCGCTGCTATTACCCGGACGAATTCGTGCGCCTGATTGAGGATCACGGTTTTCGTGTGACCGGCAAGTGGGGCGGATATGCTGGTGAGGCGTATGGTGAGGGGGGAGAATTGGTGGTGGCATTTACAAGGAGTGAGCAATGAGTGATCGCACTTTTCTCCTGAGTACCGCGGCGGATATCCGCGTGCTTGAAGAAACCCTGCTGGACCCAGCGGTCCGCACGTCATCCGATATGCTGCATGGTTTGCTGGGGGATGATTTTGTGGAGTTTGGCGCCTCGGGCCACACCTTCAACAAACAGCAAGTGATAGCGGACCTACCCCAACAGCCTGCAGAAGAATTCGCTATCGAGGATTTTCGCATACGGCAGTTAGCTCCCAGGGTGATATTAGCGACATACCGGGTTCGTCGTCTTCGCAATCCGTCGAACTTGGCACCGTCTTCCTTGCGCAGTTCGATCTGGCAGTATCAACAGGGCCACTGGCAGATGACGTTTCATCAAGGCACGCCAACGTGTGATGATGCGAATGGTTAATCCGCGAACGCTGGCGGTGATGTCATCGATGCTATTGGCAGCGGGAGCACAACATGAGCGAGAAAACCTTTACTCAGCCGACCGATGGCAAGGAAGTTCGATGGCATTATAACGAGAATGTGGAGCACGAGTGGCAGCGTCTGGAGCTCGATGCCTACCATCAATTGGAGTGGCTGCAGACCATGCTTCTCCTGCGCACGCATCTGCCGGCGAACGGGCTGGTGCTGGATGCCGGCGGCGGGCCCGGACGGTATGCGCGTGAGCTGTGTCGTGCAGGGCATCAGGTCGTGCTGTTTGACCTTGCCCCCGGGCTGTTAGCAAAGGCGCAGGCGGTCTTTGCGGATGAACCGGCCGAGGTGCGGGAGAACTTGCGCCAGTGCGTGGAAGGAGACATCCGCGACCTGTCCGCCTTCCCCACGGAGTCTTTCGCTGCCACGCTCTGCCTGGGCGGCCCGCTCTCACACATCCACGATGCCGACGAGCGCAGGCAGGCGGTAGTGGATCTGGCGGGGCATATCTTGTATGTGGGGCGGAAGGAGAGTTAGCAATGCAATACACACCTGATGTCGCCACCCAATACGCGCGCTTTCGCGGTCCATGCCATGATGTGGTGCAGGCGTTGATCGATAATGCGCACCTCTCCGGCAAGTCACGGGTATTGGACGTCGGCTGTGGGACGGGCAATTTTTGCATTGCCTTGTCCGAGCTGATCGGCTGCCACTGTGCAGGGCTTGATCCTTCGGCAGGGATGTTGGCGCAGGCGCGGGCACGGGCTCCGCAGACGCTGTTCGTGCAGGGTCGTGCAGAAGCGCTGCCGTACCATGACGCAAGCTTCGAGCTGCTGTTTTCGGTCGATGTCATCCACCATGTGACGGGGCATGGCGAATATATCCAGGAGGCGAAGCGCGTATTGCGGCCCGGAGGCCTGCTGTGCACCGTCACGGAATCCCATGCGGCGATACAGCAGCGCAGCATCTTGTCCGTCTATTTCCCAGAAACCGTCGAGCGGCAGATTCAGCGGTATCCCAGCATCGAAGCGCTCTCGTCATTGATGGCGCAGGCAGGGTTTACGGATATCAGGGACGAGGTGCTGTGCACGCCATACCAGGTGACGGACATCGATGCGTACCGCAACAAAACATTCTCTTGCCTGCATGAGATTCCGGAAGCTGCATATCAGCAAGGGCTGCAACGCCTGGAGGCTGACCTTGCCAAGGCGCTGCCGGCTAGGATTCCCGGCATGGCGCGCACGACATTATTGTGGGGTAAGAAGTGAACGACGTGATGCAATTTCCTGAGTCACTGCTCAACATAACCGGCC
>DASXVL010000762.1:0-2157 GCA_036504255.1 Armatimonadota bacterium
CACGTCGTCACCAATAATTTCCGTCACACAACCGGTGAGAACGATGTAAAGGTCGCCGTCGATAATCTTCAGCGTGTTGGCAATCTCTTCGCGCAGGCGTTCGTCACCGCCAAAGACCACCTCGCGTTCGCGCACATTGGAACTCGGTACGCTCAGGCCACCGCAGTATCCACCGACTTGCAGGCCGGAACCGCCATTCTGCGTCCAGGTGATATTACCCGCGCACCCGGCGGCGGCATGCAAGATGGGAATGGCGCCGGGCAATGCTGTCACGGTGCCCATGGCGCCGCCCAGCGAGCAAAGATAGCGTGGACGTTCGATAAAGCTGCTAGGCATAAGAGGATGCTCCTTCTTTGAGATAGCTGAACGGGTCTTCCTGATACCAGGCCTCGGTGTACGGCAAGCGCAAATGCTCGCGGAAATGCCGGTTGAGCGCCGGGTTTTTCAACTGGCGTAGCAAACGGCGCGCCAGATCGAACGCGCCTTTATAGCCGACGTAACTGATCCCGGTGTTGTAAATCACATGAGTGGCGATACCGAGCTTCGCCGCACTGCCATTGCCATTCCAATGCCCAAGGAACAGATCGGGCTGCAGGCGTTTGAGCAGGTTGACTTCTTCAAACGGTTGTACATCGGCTACGCCCATCGGCACGTCGTGCGTGGTCTTCGCGATGAGTTTGTCATACTCTCCCTCGGCGAATTCGTCATGATGGAATGAACGCAGTCCGACCAAATCGAAGCCGAGTTCCAGCAGCAAGTTGGAGGTCGCCAACGCGCGGAACTCCCCGGCGCTCACAAAGACGGTTTTACCGGCAAACAGCGGCAGCAACGGTGCAAGTCCTGTGCGCAATTCACGATCTTCGACGTCGATGAGCGTTTCCGCTTGCTCCCGTAAGTCAAAGCATGCCGCAATATCGCGCAGCCATTGATGCGTATTCTCAATGCCGATCGGCATATGTTTCAACAGATACGGGATGCCGTACTTCTCCTGCAAATGTTGCATGATGTAGTCGTCGTGGGTGGGGCAGGTACTGATGGACAACGCGGCCTGCGTTACCTTATACATCTCCTCCGGACGTGAGAAGACCGGAAAAACGTTCACCTCCAGTCCGAGCGCATTGAGCAAGCGGGTCAGCTCCAACTCATCCGCGCGTCCCATTGAAGAGACATTCATCAAATTGACCGTGCGCCGCCGTCGCTGTGCCTCCCGGAAGACGGCGACTTCGTCCGTTTCGTCAATCGCGGCTTCCTCCGGCACCTCCAGTAAGTTACGCCCGATGGCGTGATACACCGCGTCGTAGGCGGTTGCCCATATCTTCGTTTTAAAGCCTTCGCAATGTACCGCGAGGATTTTCGCGGATACCGTCGGCTGCACGCGCGTGGCCACGCCGTCGATGTCGTCGCCGATGATACCCGGCACACAGCCGGCGACCACAATAATTGACGCCGGACGATAGCGGCGGTCGACCTCCCGGATGGCGGCTTCCAGTTTGGGCTCCCCGCCACCGATTACATCCGCTTCATCCAGCGCCGTGGAGAGCCAGAGGGTATCTTTGGCTTTGCCCCAGCGTGCATTACTACCGGAGCGGGAGTTGCCGGTGCTCGCGTGGGTGCAGGACCCACAGCCAATCGCGCCATGTAGCAACACCACGGTGTCCGGGATGCTGCTCATCATGCCCATTCCCGGCAAGATCGGGCAGATCGATCCCTGGGTGAAGCCCCGCTCACGATCGTCGAGGCAGCAACCTCGCGTTTTCTGCTGGAGTCCGCACAGGCTGCCGCCATATCCGATCGCGGCATGCAGGCGATCTTCGCGCTTAGGTGGCTCTTTTTGATCAAAATACGCCATCTCGTCTCTCCCTTCATTGCACGTATGGCCAAGTGTCAACTCCTCCGGACGTTCCGCGGGGAGCTGTAATTCTTTGTATTCCGCCATGTTTTATTTAGAATATTTTAACGCACTGTAGAACGACTGTCAATCCTTACGCCAGTGCAGAAGCCTGATACACAGTAGCTATTCGGTTATTTATCGCAGATGTCTTCTGCGCTTTGCCACAGAGTATTGACAGGTGCCTTGCTATCCCTTACAATACATACCATCAATTCCGAGCGGAATACTATATTGATACAGCTTGCCGCTACTCGTTTGCCGGACAG
>DASXVL010000763.1:0-4181 GCA_036504255.1 Armatimonadota bacterium
ATGTCCGGAAACCTTCGCGCTGATCCGACGACTGGTCACGTTGAACTGGTGAATGGTGCCCGAATGCAGGTACTGCACCCCGCGCTGAAACACCGCCGACGAATCCGCGAGTCCCTGTACAGCCTCGCGGGTGAGTGCCTGCAGATGCGGTCCGAGCGTGATCCCCTCCTTGGTCGTGTAACCCGATGTGATGAGTGACACTTCACTTGCATACAGCGTCATCAGATCGCATTCGATGCCTTCCTGTGCGCAGTACTCGCTGACCCAGGGCTCCATGCGTTGCCGTGTCGCGTCATCCCAGGCAATGGTGACCATCTGCCCGTCCTCATCGGAAGACACCTCGACCACCTCTCCCTGCCATCCTGCGATGTCGATATCGATATCCGGGTCACGCACGCCAGGATGCACGATCACGACATCGTGTACCCTATAGTCACGCATCGGTGTGGGGTCAGTTGCCATACGGATCACCTCACCCGTATTGTGGCAAATTGCTCCTGGAGAGTCAACGAGGTGTGAGCGGTAACTCGCAATAAGGGCAAGCGGCATCGCTTGATGCATGGCTACTTTGGCGTAGAACGCTCGATCATCTGGGATACGATCACCCTGCATATCCCCACGCTGCTGACGCATCTGCGTGCCTTGCTATCTTCGCGGACTCGATCTCTCTCTTACCGATTACCAGACCATCCGCGATATTACCGAGATGGCGCACATGAAGGATTATCCGACGTTGGAAGCGGCGCTGATCGCGCTCTTTGCCGCGAGACACGATGGGAGTCTATGCGTGCGCGCGGATGCCGAGTCATTGGCCCGGCGCTTGCCGGAGTTCCCTGAACGCGAGCAATTCATTTCGCGTTTCCTCGTGAATCTGCATGCAGGTATGTATAAGGGGAATGGCATCGGGCGAATATGGTGCCGCCGTCAGAAGAAGCGCGCTGGCGGCGAATCGGGCAGTGCGATGTCCACGGCATAATAATCGTTGCGGTTACCCCTGACGGGCATGCATACCTGAATTGTCAGTACCAAAATGGCAAAAAACCGTATATCTGCGGATATTTCCGCGTAGCAATTTTCCGCTTGGCGGCAATGAGAAGGGCGATGTCGCCCCAAGTTCTTTCGACCACGGAATCTGGAGAAAAATGGCCGTCTGAGAGATCATTTGAGCGTGAAATGGGGGATAGGAAGTCCACAGATTAACGCGCTCCCCGGCCATTTCACGCGTAGAAATGCGGGAAATCGCGCCGGGGAGAGAGAGTTTGTTTTGTAATTGGTGGGCCGGGCAGGATTCGAACCTGCGACCAAGGGATTATGAGTCCCCTGCGCTAACCGCTGCGCCACCGGCCCGGGTGGAGTGTGGATGCGGCAATCATTTTAGCAATCTGCGACGGATTGGTCAACTTTGTGGACGCGCAGGGATTTTATGGTCAGTGGCCAATCCGCAGAGTGCAGTCGTAGTCCCCAGCCGCCCGCACTACACGATAACTCACCCGCGTCAGACGGGTTGCGCGTCCACCGGCTGTGGCGTGATAAGCTGAAACGATGGACTCACCTCGACGTTATTTTTGATCATCGCCCACACCGGGCAGAGCGAGTCTTCCGCGATCCGCAGGGCGTGTTGCACATCGCTCTCCGTGGCATCCGGCGACTGCAGCACGAGTTCGAGCGCAATCCGTGCAAAGCACGTGGGGTGTTCCTCGCGCCGGATGCCGTGCGCCTGGACGTGGCACCCGGTGATGGTTTTCTGCATCTTACGCAGCACCAGTAAGACCGACGTGCCCAGACACGTGGTCAAACTGTAGAGGAACAACTCCAATGAAGTGTAACCTTGCCCACCGCCAATCGGCGGGGTGTAATCGACGGTGACCGGCGCGTTGGCCCGCAACGCGCCGGCAAAGCGGACTTTGTCATCAATCAGGTCAACGCTGACGGTCAATGGGTCGAAGTGCATAGCTGTTCCTCACACGAAAATCTCTGCGGCAGCGAAGCGCTCCGCTACCCACAAACATTATACATCGCTTTGGTTTGCATGGGCAAGCGATGCACCGCGCATGCAGCCTGCCCAACCGCGTGCATATCCGGTTTGAAGATCCCCTTGGGATGGCCCTGCTCGCGTTTCTCAAATTCTCGGTACACCTCTGGCGCCTGGGCGCGTGGTAAGTGATGACGGCAAAAATGCCCATGAACGCGCGGACGTCTCAACGCGGGCCGGCGCTGGGCTCATAAGCGTAACGGATACGCTGATCAGACAGACACGGGGCGAAACGCCAAACCAGGGGAATTACGAAAACGTTCTTCTGGCCTTTGCGCGCGCAGCCGAACTTCGCGCGACCGGGAACCAGCGAGTAGATTGTGAAATCACGCTCTGCTATTCCTCCGGCACCGGGGCGGCAGGCGGAAGTACAGTCTGACGTCGAGCCCTGCCGGCACGCGAGAGCATGAGCGCCTGGCTGATGATCGCCCAGACGTACGCCGCGATGACCAACACGCCCAGCAGCACCGCTCCCGTGCGGTAGGCGGGAAACCAGAGTAGCACACTGATACCAGCAGCCAGCAACGCGGTCGTGACGGCGACCGGCAACGCCAACGGTTGTGCCCGCAGCACCAGACGATAAAGCACCCATACCCCGACCAGCGCCACCAGCAGTCCGGCGATGTCTTTCCCGGCCTCCATCCAGCTATCACTGGTCGCAATCATGGCGGGGATGCAGAGCACACACGCGCAGAGCAAGGCGTACCATGTCTTGCGGAACATCCTCGCCGCCATGCCGACCAGCACCAGCCACGCCAACAGGATGAGTCCCCCTGCCGCTAGCGCGATGAGGAGCACCTCAATGATCGGGTGTCTGCCATCAATCTGGGCGAACGACAAGATCGATGACACCGGCGGCGAGGCGTGGAGCAGTGCGGGCGACAGTTGTAGCCAACGCGGAATCTGCACGCTCGCTGCGTGGAACCCGGCGGATGCTCCGGCATCCGGCAACACCTTCGTGTCGAGCAGCCACTCCAGCCCCAGTACGGGCGCCAGTATGCTCACCAGCAGAAATTGCGCCAGCAGTGCCGTGCGCCATGCCGCGAGATGACGGAGGGGGCGCGCCAGGGCTGACAGCCAGGTACGCGGTCCAGGCAAGGACGGAAAGCCAGACGACCAGAGGGCGATGGTGATCGGTACCGCGATGAGCAAGAGCATGCCGAATGTGATCGCGCCGCCCACCCCACCCAGCCAGTACCGCAGCAGAAAGGCGGATGGCGAGACTAGCGACGACAAATCGGTCCAGGCGCGCGGGAGACCGGCGAAACGGATGGCCAGCACAATGAGCGCCCCGCAGGCGCCCGCCCAGTATCCCCATCGCCACAGCATCCGATACCGGCGTAGTGTGGCGATGGCCACGCCCCCACCCCAGATGCCGAGCAACACGAGGAGCAACAGGGTGACCGCCATGCAAATCGTGCTGCGGGTGCTCTCATTCTTTTTCTGCTTGTCAAACGTATACGAGTCCGGCACCTGCACCTCGGTGATAATCCAGTTCACGCGATCGCCGTCCACCGCGACATTCGTCAAAATTTTCGCCTCACCCACCTGGAGGCCGGCGAGTTGCCAACGAAAAACGTAGCGCAGGCGATGGGGCAGTTTTTCCATTTTGGCGCCGGCAAGTCGCCAACGGGATGGGGGGAACCCTTGACGCGTCAAGGCGTCCCGCGCTATGGCCATCGCCTGCGCTTCTGTCAGTTGGGCGCCAGGCGCCTCTTCCGGTACGTGGCGTTCGACATCCCAGACCCGGCCGTCCGCCGTCAGCCGGACCTCCCAGTATTCATCGACGAGTGGCTTTTGCCACCGCACCGTCCATATCAAGATTGACAGGGGTAAGCGCGCTTCCAGGGCAGCCAAATCCTTGTCTGACAGATATTTCTGCAGATAATTCTTTCCCGCACGGGAAAACCCGCCATTATCCACAACAGCCGAGCACACCCAACCCGTGACGTTGGTGTGTTCGCGTAACAACGCAGCACGGGCAAGACGTATGGCATCTCCACGATCAATGCACTGGGCATGCAAGGGATTGCGACCGGTCTCTGTCCAGAGATACTCCGCTTTTTTCTCCGACGCATCCTTCGTCGCAGGGCCGGTAATCCCGACGAGCACCACAGCGGCGAGTAGCAGTACCGCGCCCAAACGCCAG
>DASXVL010000764.1:0-6591 GCA_036504255.1 Armatimonadota bacterium
CAGGCTGAGCGCGACTCCGGTCGGCTTCCAGACGGTGCTGTTGCTCGATCGCTAGCACAACGGTGACAATTCCCTACTGTACGGGCATAACCTCGCCTGCTGCCGAACGGGCGTCGAAGAGACCCCAGGCATCGGTGCGGAAGGGAGAGGCCGGGAGGCCGGCGGCGTTGAACAGGTTGCACACGGGATTGCTTGCCCAGGCGTAGCGGACGGCCACCGGGTGGGCGACCTTGTCGGACCAGACGACGACGGTGTCTCGCTCAATTTTCGCCTGGGCAACGTGGAAGATTTTGTCCGTCCCGGCGACGACAAAGCCCACCGGCGGGCCGCCCTTGGCCAGCAAGCCGTCGGCATTCGCGAAGCGCAGGCGCACGGTCTGGTTCTTCACGCGCATGCTGCGGTACATGGGGCCGGCGTAGACCGCGACGGGCTGGTGGTAGACCTTGGCGAGCGCAGGCAGGGCCAGGCGTAGACCGACATCCTGCTTGTTACGTGGGTGGATGTTCTGCGCGTCGCCGATGTCGATGATCACAGCCATCGCGGTGTGCGGCAGGCGCAACGCCTGCCCTTGCGCTTCGCGCACGTCGGCCCAACTGGCCCATTCGCTCGGCTGCGTTTGCCGCGCCTGGAAATTCGCCAGTTGCACGAAGTCGAAGAAGAAGTCGCCCTGTCCCCAGGCCTGCCGCCAATCCCGAATCATCGCCGGGAAGAGGTCGCGATAAAGGTTCGGCATGCCGGCGTTCGCTTCACCCTGGTACCAGAGGGCGCCGCGGATGGCGTAGGGAATGAGCGGGGCGATCATGCCGTTGTAGAGCGAGCTGACATCCGCGGCGCTTTTCCCCGGTAAGGCGGTGAGCGGGGCGCGCGGCATGGTTTGGATATCCACGCCCAAGGACTGGTTGTAGCGCCAGTCCCCGGCGAGCGAGACGGCCTGCGTGTCGCCCTCCCGCGTCAGCTGCATCTCCTCTGCCGGGCCATACAACCCTGCTTCGCCAAAGGCATTGAGCGCCTGCACGGCAATCACGACGCGCGTGGAGGTGACCTGCGCCGCCGGGATGGCATACACCCGCTTGACCTTCCAGAAATTCGGCGCGTCAAATCCCGTGTGCCCGATCTTCACGCCGTTGACGAAGGTATCATCCACTTCATCGACCGCGCCCAGGCGCAGGGTCAACGCCTGTCCGACCCAGGCCTGCGGAATCTCGACCTCCTTGCGCAGCCAGATCACGCCGGAGAAATTGCCGAGCACATTGGGGGTGCCATAGTGTGACGGGCAGGTGAGGGTCGGCCAGGATGCCGTGTTGGTCGCCGGTGCGGCGAACTGTCCCTTGATGCCGGGGTCCATGGTATTGAGCTGCGCCCACCAGGACTGGATGTCTCCCCAGTGCCGCTGCAGCGCCTCGTCGCGACGACGCGCGAATTCCGCGGGGGGCAGGTCGGCCTCGCGCACGCGCTGTTCCAGATCGGCGACGGGTTTAACGAAGTACGGGAGCGTGCGCAAGGTCGCAGCGCTGGTCCACGCCTCTGCCGGGGTGCCGCCCACGGACGAGTGGATCATGCCGACGGGCACCTTCAGGTCGGTCGCGAGTTTGCGGGCGAAGAAATAGCCCGCCGCAGAAAAGGCCGGCACGGTCGCCGGGCTACACACCGCCCACGCGCCGCCGCAGCGCGCCTGCGGGGTGGCGGCCGCCTTGCTGGGCACGGTGAACATGCGGATCATGGGATAATTCGCCGCCGCAATCTCCTCCTGCGCGTCGCGCACACTTTTCACCGCCATCTCCATATTCGACTGCCCACTGCAAAGCCACACTTCGCCGACCAGCACGTTCTTGTAGGTCAGCGTGTTCGTCCCAGCGATGGTCAGCTCGTGCGGCGTGCTGTCCACCGACAGCTTTTTCAGCGCCACGCGCCACGCGCCCTGCGCATCCGCGGTCGTGCGCACAGTTTGCCCCGCAAAGCTGACAGTCACCGTTTCGCCCGGCGCCGCCGTACCCCACACCGGGACAGGCATGCCCTGTTGCAACACCATATTTTCGCCCACCAAGGACGCAGGAACCACTGTAGCCCCCAGCGGCAGCACGAGAGCGCAGAGCAGCCAGTAAAGAAGAGAGAACCGACGCATATGCAATATTCCTTTTTTCCTTTATTCGACACCCGGACCAGGCAACGGTTGCGGGCCGAACGCGCGGCCGCCATATGCGCTAAGTTTACATCAATAATTGGGCTCCGTCCCCAATATTCCCCCAATATTCCTTTTTGAACGCTATTGGCTCCGTCCCCAATATTCCAATCTAGCTCTAGCCTGCATGCAATGCATCGATTAGGTCTTCGATGTAGTACCCCATTTCGGTCGGCTTATCATCTTTACCGAATCCTACTCCTGCGAGTAGGATTGCCAGTTCAAAGAGTATTTTTTCGAACGTCTCGTCAGAAAGATCGATCTCTTCCTTTTGATTTGGATGTCGTTTATGAGCACTCGTGTTTTGGGAGAGTGCTGTGGCGCTCTCCGGGTTTTCAATGTTTGATCGAAGAAAATTAAGCTGATCCATTGTTAGCCTTACTGTTGCCATATTACCCTCTGTTCATTTAGCGTGCAGCATCCAAAATAGTTACGACACCTCCGTCTTCATTAAGGATAACGACACACCCATCAGCTCCCTTGGGAATAAATGGGAATAAATGGGAATAAATGGGGACGGAGCCCATTTACAGCATTCCTTCTTCCGCAATAGTCGACCCACTCTTTCGCGGACGTCCACGAGGCTTGGCATGCAATGGGCGTCCCAGCATGCTGGCGAGACGCGCAAGAAAACTCACAGAACCGCAGGGGCGCCCACTGGCGGTCGACGCACGAAGAGCGAACAGTTCGTCCCCATCTTCCCCAGCCAACCATCCGCTCCAACCGGCAGGACCAATCATCGTCTCGGCGGGGAGGGGCTCCAGCAGCGGATCATGGATTAGTCCGCAATGGCCGGCAGCACTCGAATAGGAATAGTCTTCGGCGCGTTCCACCAGGTCGGCACGCACCGGGTTGCGTTCGACATACCGGATGGCATGCCAAAAATACGCCTCATCCAACGCCGTGGAGAAGTACCGACCTTGCCAGAGATGCCCAGCCCACTGATGTATGAAATTCTGTCGTTGCGTATAACGACTGTGCAACGCGCGCATCGTGGAAGCCAACGAGCACTCCTGCTCTGGAGTCAAGACCAGGTGGATGTGATTGGTCATCAGACAATAAGCCCAAATGCGCACCTGATATTTGTGCGCATACTCCGCCAACCATTGCAGGTAGAACTGACGGTCTTCCTGGATAAAAAAGACATCCTGCCGGTGATTCCCCCGCTGGGTGAGGTGGTGCGGCACTCCGACAACAATGGCGCGTGCGATGCGTGGCATGCTTGGAGGATACAACCAATGTCATAGTATGTCAATAATTGGGCTCCGTCCCCAATACTACATTGCTTTGCTGATCAGTGCGCCAGCGTCGCGTCATCCGTCTCCAGCAGATCAAGGGTCGTGCCGTCTACCCCGTGCTGAATGTCATCGATGACGCGTAACGCGAGGAGGTTCCAACTGATGAACCCCGGCGAGGTCAGCGGTTGCCCGGTATCCCCGTGATAATATTCATGGATGCAGCCATTTTGGGTAATGTCTGCCGCAAAGGTGCGAATCAAGCGGAATGCGACTTCCAACGCATCGGCGGTGTAGCCATACTTGGCCAAGCCATACGCGGTGAGGAAGGTGCTCAAGCCCCAGACCGGCCCTTGCCAGTTCGAGGGATGGCCCATCGGCACATTATTGTAGAGGGGGTCAATGGCACTATGGGAGCGCACGCCACAGGGCGCAAGGAATTCACCGACATCCATGATACGGTCGCGCATGATCGCGGCTTGCGCCGTCGTCGCCAACTTGCCCCAGAGAGGAAACAGCGTGGCCCAACTGCGAAATTTGAGGTGTGTGACCCAGGTGATGGCCTGCTGGCTGATCTGCGACGTATCCATCCCCATGTCCAGATTGTAATAGCTGCGGTCGATATGATCCCAGTACTGGCGTTGGATGAGCGCGCGCAGTCTCTCGGCGCGTTCGTGGTACACGGCGCTTTCCCCGGTATTGAGCGCTTCGCTGATTTTCGCATAGGCGCGATATTCCCGGTAATGCCAGGTGGCGAGGTCGATACCGGCCGAACTCCAGGGCGGCCGCCCATAGACGGCCGGGTTGTTGTCGATGCCATTGCCCATTAACCCCTGCCAGGTGAAATAGTGTCCATTTTTGATGGTCTGCGTTTCGTACCACTGCAGGGCTGATTTGAGCTTTTCCCAGATCGGCACAATCCAACTAAAGTCGTTGAGTTGTCTGGCCATGATATAGCTGAACTGTGCGAGCAGAGGATAGGGATGCTGGTCGTACGAGTACGTCCCTTCCGTTGAGGCCAGTTTTGAGGGCATGCCATCCGCGCGGATGCCCTCGATTAGATTCATCACGGTTCCCTTACCATAGGGCAGTGCGCTGGGCGGCAGACTGGAGCAGATGAAATACGAATCCCAATCCCACAGATTGTGGTAGTTCGCTCCGGGCACGACATACGGGTGGTGAAGGTTCCCACACGGTTCATGGTTAATGCCAGGCAATACCTTAGCGAGGTGATCTTTGACAATCGCGAGCGATTCCATGGCCTCAAGGCTGACGGTGATCGGACCGCGAGCCCGCTTGGGGTCCACGTGATAAATGGTGGGATCAAAGTTGACCGGGTAACGGTACGGCGTGGTAGCGGACATACAGAGATATTCCTTCCGGTTGCCAATCGTGGCAGGATAGGATTGGACAATAAATCTAGTTTCACTATTATTAGCGTTAGCGAGCGGTATTCCTCCTACGAGCGGCTGAATGTTACACGTTTATGCCAACAGTCTCTCCAAGATACCGTTTTGAGATTCAATGATCATATGATGGCTATTCGTGATACCGCTGCTATTTCTCACGTCTTTTGAGGGATGCAAGAGGAGTTCACGTGTCGAATGGATGGAACGATGCGACGGACCCGGTCAGGGGGGTCAGACCGTGGAAGGATGCCAACCGCGTAGCGTATGGCAAGACTACTGGTTGCGGCCCCAAGAGCGCCCATGCGCTCTTGGGGCCGCACTTACACAATCACATACCCGCAAGAGCGCACTATCGACGTCCTCCTCCTCCGCGCGCGCTACCACTGCCGCCACCGCCGCGAGGGCTGCTGCCGGTTCGGCCACCATGGAAGCTGCCCAGGTTGCCACGAGAGCTGCCGAATTGACCGCCATTCCACTGGCTACCGCCACTGGGGCGTCCTGCGCCGGGGCGGAAATTGTTGCCCCAGGCGCCACTCCAGGAAGAGCCGGCCGCGCGTTGATCGCCCGCACGTAGCGACCACTGTTGTTGTGAGCGGAGTGTCTGTACCCGCTGCTGGTCCGGCACATTGCGCCACTGGCCGTTGTTGAACTGCTGTATGCGATTGTTCGAGCTGCGGTAGATCGAGCCGTTACGATCGGTAAAGACGCCGCCGCCCGGCGGTTGTTGCCCGCGCGGGGGAGTCGCCGGGGCGGTGGTGCGACCACGATTGCGATAGGCAAAGTTACCGGTGTAGACGTTTGTGACCGGCACACGCTCTCCGGCAGCGACATGCCCGGTGGTGGAGTTATAGGCATGGCCGACCCGGTTGCTCCAGGCGTTCCCGCCCCAGGCGTTGAAGCCGCTTGGAGAGCGCGTGCCGGGCGTCCGGCCCCAATGCCGATACACGTCCACGCCGGTCGCGGTCCAACGGTTGGGCCCCCAGCCCGGGCCGCGACGCCCTGGGCCCACAAAACGATGGAAATGCGCGCCCCAATACGGCGCCGGTCCCCAGCCCCAAGGGCGGTGGTGATGGTGTTCGTCAAACTCCGCGCCGAAGGTCCAGCCGAAGCCAAAGCCGATGATCCAGCCGGTCCACGGCGTCCAGCAGTTATTGGCCGCATACCCATAGGTGACCGGGGCGGGATACCAGACATTTTCGATAATCGGCGATGGGTAGCTGTACCCGGTGCCGTAGACCACCACGCCGTCGCTGGTGCTCACCGCGCCCAGGTAGCCGGGCGTGTAGCCTTCCACGACGCGTGACGAAGTGACGTCGTAGATTTTGACGAATGTCACATAGTAGAGCGGCGAGCTCGGCGGGATGGTGTAGATTACCGGCGGGACGGAGGTGGCGACCGCCCACGGACCGGCTAAGGCCGGGGCGGTAAACCAGACGCCGTCTTGCACGGCATACCAGTGCGTGTCATCCACACGAATGATCGGCGTCTGGCTGTTCTGCACTGTCAGCAACGGCGTGCCCGCGATGGGCGTCAAAATCGGCGCGCCGCGAAGCGTGGGGGCAAAGCGCGTTTGCGCCGGGTCCACTTCCGCCATCTGCGGAATTTGATTGGCGAGCAGCGCGTCCTCGGCCTGCGGGGTGGACGGAATGGAGGCCTTCACATTCTCCTTCGGGCTGTCGTCCGGAATCTTGGCGAAGTCCCCCGGCAGAGCCCGCGCGGCCACATATTGCCAGGGTCCGTCGAAACCCGGCGCGCGGAACCAGCGACC
>DASXVL010000765.1:0-5462 GCA_036504255.1 Armatimonadota bacterium
CGGCTTCCAAACGGTGCTAAGGACTTGTGGCTGGGCTGTGATAGGTCTCCGGTCATTCCTGGAACATTTTATATTAGACGCCAAGCGACTCGCCAGTTACTTCGAAATGCGCAGGCGGCGGAGTGGTTCCGCGCCGATGCTCTCGCTGGTGAGATCCCATTCGTTGGCCAGCTTGTGTTGAAGTCGGCGCAAGTACGCGTTGCGTGGTTTCAATTCAATGGGGCGGGAGGTCGCCATGACTTCGCGGATGGCGTCGCGCACTTCGTGCAGCGCCTCCACCTCGACATCCATCTGGTGGCTATTCGTCCCATGGAAGAGATCGTTGAGCGCGCCGACGATCTGCTGGTAGGTGTTGTTGCGGATGACGTGCACAGGGATGCCGCGTTGCACCGCGTCCTGCAGGCGGGCGGCGTCACGCCGCTCCTGCTGCTTCACGGTAATGATGGCGTCGGCATCTTCGAGGTGGCGGGCCATCAGCGCGTTCAGGTGCATTTCCTGAATGGCGCGGTCCAGTTTGTTGCGCGCGACTCCGTACGGATAGATGTAGATCTCCTTGTTGCGCGGTAAGCGCGCCGCCGGCGTCTCTTCGACGTAGCCCTGGTAGTCGCCCCAGCGCGCCGATTCGTAGTGCTCTTCCAGGTCCGGCAGCACGTCGGCGGCCACGCGTTCGATGCCATCGGCGGTGGCGATGCGGATTTCCGGCGTCGGTGCCGCGCCGCGCAGCATGCGGTCCACCACATCGGCGATATCGTGATGCACCGCCAGTTTATCTTGCTCGACCATCTCCACCACCACCTCGAAGGTGGGCGGGGCTTTCCGTTCGAGCACCGTCTTTTGCGTGCCGCGATGGCGCGCTTCCTCATCGGAGAGTGTCACCGCATGGATGCCACCCAGCAGGTCGTTCAAGGTGGGGTTCTGCAGCAAATTATCCAGCGTGTTGCCATGCGCCGTGCCGACCAATTGCACACCACGCTCGGCGATAGTGCGTGAGGCGAGCGCCTCTGCCTCGTTCCCGATCTCGTCGATGACGATCACTTCGGGCATATGGTTTTCTACCGCCTCGATCATCACGTCATGCTGTTTTTCCACGCGGGGTACCTGCATGCGGCGCGCGCGGCCAATGGCCGGGTGCGGAATATCGCCGTCGCCGGCAATTTCGTTCGAGGTGTCCACCACCACCACGCGTTTTTTCATGTCGTCCGCCAACACGCGGGCGACCTCGCGCAACTTCGTCGTTTTGCCGACGCCCGGGCGTCCCAGGATTAAGATGGATTTCCCCGCCTCCACCACATCGCGCAGGATATCAATGGTGCCGAGCACCGAGCGTCCGACACGGCAGGTCAACCCGACGATCTTGCCCTGGCGGTTGCGAATGGCGGAGATGCGGTGCAGCGTGCGCGGGATGCCGGCGCGGTTGTCATCGCCAAATGCCCCGACGCGCGCCACGACATATTCGATATCCTCCACGGTTATGGGGTTATCGACGATGGTGTCATAGGTGCCCGGAAAGCGCGCCTCAGGCTCACGGCCCAGATCGAGGACGACTTCCAGCAGGCTTCCCACCTGCGCATGGCTTTCCAGGGCGGTGCGAATGTGCGGGGGGAGCACATTCATTAGCAGGTGCATGTCATCGATGATCGGCGGTTGCTCTGCCATATCTGTTTCACCTGTGCTCAACATTACACATCCTCTATTCCCAGTAAGATCCCGGCTCATGCCGCCACACGCCCGCAAGCGGGGAGCGTGTCGCCATGGCATATCATTCTGTAGCATTTGCTCTGCTAATAACGTTCGTGAACCAAGCGCTCCTTCCTCTGATAATCTAATAAAACGCTCTATTCTCTCTACAGCTATTATGCCCATTCTCTGCGTAACCATGCCGGTTTTATCGAAATATTCCGCAGCGGATCACGTCGGCGAGAACGTGTCTCCCCTTCCTTACCCGGGGTTTCCGGACGAAGGTAGCGCGATGACGCTTGACCTGTAAGGGCATTGGCGGGTATAACAAGGGACCATGCGTGGTATCGTCTGATACCGCGTACGGATCTGGAGGTAATAACGTCAATGTCAGTTCGTTCGCAAATTCAGCCGCTCGCTTCATCGCAGAGCCAACTTATGCTCGTCGGCCAGGTGACGCTGGGCGCCTTGGCGCTCGCGCTCCTCTCGCAGGTTAAAATCGCCATGCCGGGGACACCGATACCGCTGACCTTGCAAGTGCTCGCCGTCATTTTGCTCGGCGGCGTGCTCGGTCCGCGCCTCGCCGTGGCCGCGGTGGCGGAGTACCTGCTGCTGGGCGTGTGCGGCTTGCCGGTCTTCAATAACTGGGCCGCGGGTCTGGGCACCATGCTGGGAGCCACCGGTGGCTATCTGTTCGCATTCCTGCCCGCCGCCGCGTTATGCGGCGCGCTCTATCACCGCTTCGCGACACAGCCGTATGGAATGCGCGTTGCCGGCGCCGCACTGGCGGGGCTGGCGGGCGTCGTAGTTATCTATCTGGGCGGCTGGGTCTGGCTGGCGTGCTGGGCGCATATTTCGCTGGCGAAAGCATTCGTGGCCGGCGTGGCCCCCTTCATTACGGTGGATATCTTGAAAGTGTCCGCGGCCGCGTCACTTTTGGCCTTGCGGAGGAAAGGAGCGGCGTAATGCGCCGTATCACCCCACTCTCCCTATGCTGCACGCTATTGGTGGCGACCCTATGGGCGCACGCGGAATCGGTGACCCCCGAGACCGCGCGCGCCCTTGCTGCCAGCACGGAGCAAACGCTCGTCGAGCTTAACAGCGTAGTGGTCGATCAGTACTTCCACCAGGGGCAGTTTGAGCAGTGCGTCACAATACTCAATCGCGTCATCGAACTCAATCCCATCGGCACCGACGCCTACAGCACGATCACCTGGCTCTTGTGGAGCACCGGGCGCTCGCAGGAGGCCATCCCCTATAACGCGCGCATGGTGGCCAATAATCCCACCGACCCCGACGCCTATTTTCAGGTGGGCGTCTTTTACGTGCGTCTGAAGAATGACGAAGAAGCGGTGAAGTGGCTGGCCAAGGCGGTGGAACTCGGGCTGCCCTCGCCACAACGCCATATGTATGGCCTGGCGCTGACCCGCCTGGGTCGAAACGCCGAGGCGTTGGCCTTTTGGCAACGAGTATTGGCAGACGATCCGAAGGATGCCATTGCCCGCCGCGAGATCGACCGGCTGAACGCAAAACTCACCCCTGCCCCGACGGACGACAAGGTCAAGTAGTCCGGTCGGCTGTGCGGATGACCAAATAGCGTGGGCGTGCCTCCATCTGGAAGGCACGCCCGCGTTGTGTTATTGATGCATCAGCAAGCTATTTGATGATGACGGATTTAATGGCGTCACCCTTGGCGATCTTCTGCACGACGTTCATCCCTTTGACCACTTTGCCGAACACGGCATACTCATCATCGAGGGAGGGCGTCGCGGCCAGCGTAATATAGAACTGGCTACCTGCGGAATTAGGGTCGCTCGAGCGCGCCCACGCCAATGCGCCTGCCACGTGCCGCAGCTTCGGCGAGATTTCTCGGCGGATGTTGTAGCCCGGTCCCCCCATGCCGCTGCCCAAGGGATCGCCACCCTGAATGACGAAGCCCGGCTCAACGCGATGGAAGATCAGGCCATTATAAAACTTTGCCTTGGATAGCTTGACGAAGTTTGCCACCGACAGCGGCGCATCTTTGCCGTAGAGCTCCACCTCGATATCGCCCTTCGACGTTTTGATGGTCGCGTGGCGCGTTCCGGCTGCCTTCGCGGCAGCGACATCCGCTTGTGTCGGCGGCTTGGCGGACTTCGCGCCCGGAGTCGGCGATGGTGTGGTTAACGGGCTCGTGGGTTCCGGTGCGGCGGCGGGTTCCGGCGCTGGGGCCGGCGCGGGAGTTGCGCTACGCGTGGTGGCACTGGAATCCGCCTGCCCGGTCGCACTCGACGCGCCGGTATCGGTGGCTACTTTTGTACCCGTTGTGCCATCGGGGAACATCGCCGATCCTGCAGGAGGGGCCGCTTGCTTACAGGAGGCGAGGACGAACAGCGCGCCAAGCGCGACGGCCAGTCCCATAAATACTGCATAGTGTTTCATACTTGTTCGCTCCGTGCTTTGAAATGCCTGTGGAAGGGGGTGAGGCAGGGGCGCTGTCGCCGCATCCTGTCTCGTTACTTCCCGTACAATGTGGTTCGATATTGCTTTAATAATCCCTGCATAGCCGTCACATGAGGAGCCTGCGGGCAGATCGCCGCCGCTTGCTGCACGAAACGTTCTGCCGCCTGAAATTCCTGCTTGACCTGCTCGGGGGACAGGCGTTTTTCGATCTTCCCGAAATAGGCTTTATTCAGGCAGGCGCGGGCCGCTTGCGTGAGCGCGGTCACCTTTTGCATGTCCGTTTTCGCGATCTTGAAGTAATTTTCCCACAGCTGACGCGCCGCGTCAAAATCCGCGCGATACTGCATTAACGCGTCACCGTAGTACGTGACACAGACCAGATCGGTCGGGTTGCACTCATAGGCGGTGCGGAACGCGCGCACGCCTTCGGTAATCGTGGCGGGCGTACTGCTCGGCGCACCTTTGGGAGATTGCTTGCTGTAGCACAGCGTCTCGGTCAGCGCGATGCCCAGCCAGAGCCAACCGTCGGCATATTTGGGGTAGAGCGTCGTCAGCTGCTGCAGCGTGCTGAGCGCCGGTTGCGCGGCATCATTGCGCTGTTGCGCCGTCAACTCTTCCGGCGTACAGGCATAGGCGGGGTTATTCCGCCCCATGTAGAGCTGTCCGAGTTCCAGCAGGCGACGGGCATTCTCGGTGATCGCGGTCGGCGCAACGGGGTTAATGCGGGTAGGCGACGGCATGTCCTGCGCCACGAGCGGGCGCAGGCTGACCATTGCTATGAATAATATCAGGGGAAACCAGCGGGTTCCGCCAGCCATGCGCGCTCCTTTATCCATTCCCCACTGCGATGAGGGCAGATGCCAAACGTGGAAGGGCCGAATCATTAACGGTATTCCTATCAGTCATGCTACCCGTCCATTTATGCTGACAAACCACCGGAGTCTTCTGCCACGGGCGCTTGCTCGCCGGACGCGTTGTCCGGGAAACCGGACAAGCGCTGCTGGCCGTAGCCACACATGTCGAGGAGGGGGCAGCGCACACAGGCCGGATGCCGCGCCGTGCAGGTGCGCCGGCCATGGGCGATCAGGTTGACATGGAACGGCATATACAGCTCTTCCGGCAGTAAGCTTTCCAGCAAGTCATGCGCCACGTCGGCGCTGCCCTGCGCGGGAATGAGCGCCAAACGCCGGGCAATGCGCAGCACGTGTGTGTCCACCGGCATGGCGGGCAAGCCCAGCGAGAAGAGCAACACACAGGAGGCCGTTTTCCGCCCCACGCCATGAAAGGACATCAGGTAGGCGAGCGCCTGGTCAGGGGGCAACTCGGCCAGAAAGTCGAGGCTG
>DASXVL010000766.1:0-2950 GCA_036504255.1 Armatimonadota bacterium
AGGCGGGCGATCGCCTGGTATTGCCGGTGGAGAAGGTGGACATTCAGCGCGGGGTGGGGCCGTCGGGCAACGAATTGGATTTTGGCCTGCTCGTCACCACGCCGTATCAAGCCTTTGCCGAGCATCTCCGTGAAGGGTGGATCGGCTTTTGCCCGGTCGCCGCGCCCGTCGATCTGCGCTTTTCCTTCCCGGTCGCGCTGCTGCCGCACGCGGTGGTGGCCGCGCAACGGCAAAGCGAAGTGCTTTCCTCGGAGGGGTCCTTCCGCCTGCAACCCATCGCCACGCCGGGCCCCATTGCCGATGACTCGCGTGGCGGCGCGTTGCTGCTGCCGCCGAAGACCCCCGTGCACATCCCCATTCGTCTGGAAGTCGGCTCGGACATGATCAGCTCCGGGGCGTGGAGCCGGCCGGGGCTGCAACTGGCCGAACTGATTACCGCGCAGCGCGTGGCCACGGGACGGCTGGCCGTGTGGCGCGTGGGCGAGACGGCGCTGGTGGTGAAAACCCCCCGGCAACTGGTGCTGGTGATGCCGGAATATGCCGAGGACAGTTTGCTCATCCCCGATGATCTGCCCGCCGCCGACCTCATTCTTTGTGAAAGCGCCCCGCCGCGCGCCACGCTGCTGCGCTGGCTGCAACGCACCTCGGCGCGTTTCGTGGGCCCGGCGGCAGTGCGGCAAACGCTGCTCACCGAGGGGCTGGACGGCGAACGCGCCGTGTCCCTCTCGCCCGGCGCGCGCGTGGATTTACCCGGTTTCAGCACGCTGGCCACCCCGGCGCAGGCGCAGCAGGGGCGGGAGCATCTGGGCTACCTGGTGCAGGCCGACCACCTCATGTTTTACCACCTGGGACAGACGGAATTCCTCGGCGAGTTCGGCGCCATCGGCGAGCAGTTCCACCCGCAACTACTCTTCATGCCGCTCGACGGCGCCATGTCGGTCGCCGATTGTGTGCACGCCGCCAAAATTTTGCAGCCGCGCATCGTCGTGCCCTTGGGCAGCGAGAGCAGCGAGCACGAGTTCGTCCAACGCTGTCGCGACCTGCACATGCCCTTCGCCGCGCAGGCGTTGGCGCGCGCTGAAGGGCGCCTCTTCGATGGCTGGCACCTGCAACCGCTGGGGTGAGCGACCGGGAATGCGCTGTCCAGCCTGATGTCCTTAGCACTGTTTGGAAGGGTTCGAGCCGCAGCGAGTCCCGCCGTCCCCAATTCCCGGAAGGAAGCGGGGCTCTCTGCCCTCGTGCCGAGGGCAGGCCAACCTTCCAAACAGTGCTCTTGCTACCGCCGAGAGGAAGGGCAACGACCTCGTCTATGTCTGGAGACATGAGTGGGCTGACTGGTTTTTCCACCCGGCAGTACCAGCAGCACCGTTTGGAAGGATGGCCTGCCCGTAGGGCAGAGAGCCCCGCTTCCTTTCAGGGGGGAACGGCGGGACTCGCTGCGGCTCGAACCCTTCCAAACAGTGCTGAGGACTGCTGGCTCGGCTGGTGGCGGCCCTCACCCGCCTTCGCCAAGGCTACGGCGGACAAGCCCCAACCCCTCTCCCAATGCTGGGAGAGGGGCTTGATGGACTACAGGCTGTGCCCGTATCAACAGCACTGTCTGGTACAGGGCCATAGCAGCCCTGCTAAAGGACCATAGATGGACACCACCCCGAGCTACATCGGTACCTCCGGCTGGTCGTACCCGACGGGTAACGGCAAGTGGCGCGGCATCGTCTATCCACCCCGTTGGCACGGCGATGAACTGGCCTACTATTCTGAGCGTTTTCCCGCGGTGGAGGTCAACTCCTCCTTCTACCGCGTGCCGTCGCCCGCCGTGGTCAGCGACTGGGCGGCGCGCACACCGGCGCATTTTCGCTTCGCGGTGAAGCTCTTTCAAAAATTTACTCACCCGGCGCTCTACGCGCGCACCACCGGCGCGTCGCCCGAGGTGTGCGCGGACGATGTGGCGGCCATGCGCCGCGCGCTCGACCCGCTGGCCGCGTGCGGAAAGCTGGTGGCCGTGCTGGCGCAATACCCGGAGAGCTTCCTGCAAACGGTCGCCAATCGCGCCGTGCTGATGCGCACGCTGGATGCCTTTGCCGCCTACCCGCTGGCGCTGGAACTGCGCCACCCGAGTTGGGACACGCACACCACGGCGGAGATCTGCGCGCATTTTCACGCGGCGCGCGTGCGCCTCGACGCCCCGTGTTACCAGAACCTGCGCACGCCGCTGCCCGCGACCGGGCCGCTGGAGTACTGGCGCTTTCACGGACGCAATGCCCAGGCCTGGCGGCAAGCCAACGCGGGCAATGCCCGCTACGACTACCACTACAGCGCGCCGGAACTCGATGCGCTGGCGGAGGCGATGCTGCAGCGCCGCTGCGCCAACACACGGCGCCTCATCTTCTTCAACAACCACCTGCGCGGGCAAGCGGTGGCCAATGCGCTGAGCCTGGCCGCCCGCCTCGAACTACCCCTCCCTTATGAGAAGTTTTCCCACCTGGCGTCGCAATACCCGGAACTGCGCCCGTTGACCGGGGAGCCGGGTGGGCAGTTGGCGTTGCCGGGGTGAGGGTTGCGCTCTGCGCAATGCCGTCTCTTCCTCTTGCCCCGATAGGGGCACGCAGCCACTAGCCACCAGTGCAGCGCAGCGGAACTGGTGGATTACCGGGTGATAGAGCAATCAGCCCCGAATGGGGCGACAGCAGGGATGTCTGTCGCCCTTTCAGGGCTAGGCCTCATGGGCGGACATGGTCCACGGGTTCCGCGTTGCTTCACCCGTGGCTAGTGGCAGCGGGCTCCTTCGGAGCCAGGGGAGGGACCGGTGGTTGCAATTCATCTCCGGAGATGCGCCATCGGTAGGCTGAGCGCGACTGCGGTCGGCTTCCAGACGGTGCTAAGGACTCTATGTAGCGGGTTGTCACTTCGCGCCTTATTTTGGCGTCTGTAGCGCGCGCCCGCTGTGGCG
>DASXVL010000767.1:0-20216 GCA_036504255.1 Armatimonadota bacterium
GGGGTTTTGGTCATGGATTGTACGGTAATGGGGGCCCCACCACCAATGGTGAGCCCCCCAGCCTGTACCGCGCTCGTCGTGCGTCGCGGCAGGGGATACGCGTCGTTCACGGGCTACTATCCTCCGAAGAGATTCCAGACATCTTTAATGGTAACCAGCAGCACGAGGCCGAGCAGCACCGCCATGCCGATGGCATGAATCTTCGCTTCCTTCTCCGGGGCCAGTGGCTTGCGGCGGATACCCTCGATAATGAGGAAGAATATCCGCCCGCCATCCAATGCGGGGATCGGCAGCAGGTTGAAAAAGCCGATGAAGATGGAGAGCATTGCCATCAGCGTGAAGGTCGACGAAAACCAAATATGCGAAATATGTTCCGTACGCGTTGCCTTATACGAGAGGTTCATGATGCCGACCGGCCCACTGAGTTGGCTGACCGGTACACGGCCCGAGACTACGGAAATAAACTGCCCCGCCGCGCTGACAACGGTGCCGACGACGGTCCTGGTCCCCACTTTCAGTGAGTCAGCCAGATTAAGGCGTTCCCATTGCCCTGACGACATGGTGAGTTGCACCCCGATGATGTGCGTGGTGGTCATATGTAAGATAAAGGGCACTTTGCCAACAAGCGGGATGTCAAGGCTGACCTCAGGCTCTGGTGTCAGCAGTTGTTTCGGGGTCGGGGTGACGGTGAGCAGGCGGTCGCCACGTCGAACAACGATGGGCACCGGCTGTGTGCTTTTGCCGATGATCGCGCGTGCCTGATCTTGGTTCAGCGGTTGTACGCCGGCAACGCTCACCAGTTCATCACCCGTGCGCAGATCGACACGTGAAGCGGGCGAGTTGGGGATAATGCCGTCGATGAGCACCTTGTTACCCGGCTTCATGGCGCCGATCGCCATGCCGAGGACGATGATGACGACGAAGGCGAGGATGAAGTTCATCGTCGCGCCGGCGGCGAGGGTGATGAACTTGGCAAAGAAGGGCTTGGTATTGTAGCCGTTCGGCGCGTCTTCGTCGCCAGGCTCCATACCCGCTATGCGTACGTACCCGCCCAAAGGAATGATGCGGATGGCGTAGAGCGTGCCGTGGTATTCGCGCTTAAAGAGCGCTGGCCCAAAACCGAGCGAGAACTCGTGTACGCCCATGCCGCTCAATTTTGCCGACACAAAGTGCCCGAACTCGTGGATGGCGATGATGGCGCCGAAGATGAGCAGAATGCCCAACCCG
The DNA here is from genome assembly GCA_036504255.1 of Armatimonadota bacterium. GTDB lineage: Bacteria > Armatimonadota > Hebobacteria > CAIYQO01 > CAIYQO01 > DASXVL01. Next base: position 1,228 of record DASXVL010000767.1, read on the forward strand.
CCGGTGAATTGTTCCATACCGTGTTTCCTCTTCCCTGTGTGTACGCGGCCCGCACCCGCTATGGTCATTATGCTGCATTTCACCGTGGGTTAAACGGACAGGGGCAGGGGTGGCGCATCAATCCGCTTCGGGTTCTGCCGCGCGTGTTTTCCACCAGCCCGAGCCATCGATGCGACGTGCCAGATGCACGAGGCGGGCGAGTTGCGTCCCATCCGGGTAGAGTGGCGTTTCCTGGCGTACGTGATGGAGAAACTGTTGTGTTTGGTTCAGGAAGCCGCCGCGCTCCTGCGGATCGACCGGAGCAGGATAGGTGCGGTGACCATCCGACGCCCAAACGAGCAATTCGTTGGGTTGCATCATGCTGCCGCGAACAATGTAGGTCGAGGCGGAGGAGTGCACCGTCACATGCTCATTCGGCTGCGGCCCGAATTCGTCATAGGTGATCATGCTGCGCGCGCCGTCCTCATGTTGCAGGTAGGCCACCGTTTGCGTATTGGTCTGCATTGCCGGACGCAACGCGCTCGAGGTGGACTGGCAGTCGAGAATCGGCCCGTTCAGCCATTCCGCCACTTCCAGAAATTGTGCGATGCCGAGGAACATCGGCGTCCCTTCCATCGCATGGCGTTGGGCGTAGTGGGTTTCCAGCGCCTGGAGAAAATCATCGGTGAGATCATGCAGCCCATGACGGCATTTCGTCAGCACCGTCATTTTCGGCGGCTCGCTGGAGGCGATTTCCTTGATGCGCTGATAGGTCGGCGCGAAATGTCGGTTGGCGCCGAACATGAGGGAGCGCTTGGCTTCGCGCGCGAAGGTTGCCATCTGCGCCGATTCCCACGGTTCCAATGCCGGCGGCATCTCACAAAAGACATGGCAGCCGTGATCCAGCCCCAGGCAGACCGGCTCCAGGTGCGCGCCGGGGGGCGTGAGCACGTAGAGTACATCCAGCCGCTCGTGTGCGAGCATCTCACGGACGTCATGATAACTGTTGACACCGGGGAGGACGCGGTCCTCCCGCAGATCACAGGTGGCGACGATTTGCGCCCCCTCGACCTGTTGCAGTGAAGGAATATGGTGCTTGCGGGCCATATAGCCCACGCCGATAATACCGATGCGAAGAATACTCACGAAATACGGCCTCGAAAAAGTTCGTAGGAATGAATGATAATACTATAGTTTCTCACCGAGAGAGTACTTTCCTGCCAGGAAAGGAAACAAGACGAAGTTTGCTGAACAGTATGGCTATGGAGGGCTGATAACAATGGTGACAGCGATTGTCCTGATAACCGTGGAACAGGGCCTTATTCCCGCGGTGGCGGAGGCGCTCATTGCCTTGCCGGGTATTGCCGAGACCTATTCGGTCGCCGGTTCGTACGATCTGGTGGCGATCGCGCGCGTGCGGCAGCACGAGGAACTGGCCGATCTGGTGGCGCAGCATCTGCAGAAAATTCCCGGCATCACCTCGACCAACACCCTCATCGCCTTTCGCGCCTATTCCCAGCGGGATCTGGCGGCGATGTGGGAGATTGGCTTTGAAGAACCCACGGCCTAACAGGGCGTGCCCCATTGCGCCAGTTCGGGTAGCCGTCAGCTTCTCGGACACCGGCAGGCAGCCGCTCCGGCATGTTAGGCGATTGATGTCTTCTCGGCATGCAGCCGTTGCTTCATCAGCGCGAGGGTATTGAAGACAATCGGGCAATCTTCGGCGTGGGAGAGTATTTGCCACATGCGCGCGCGGAACTCGCCTTTGTCGAGGTGCGGGTACTCGCGGCAGTCGCGCGGGCGAGCAGGGTAGACGGTGCACCGGTTCTCGTGCTGCAAAGCGCACGGGCTGTGCGCGAAGGCTTGTGCGCATTGCGTGCCGGGGGCGGCGTACTCTGCGCGCACGGCATCCAGCGATTGGCCTAGGTGCGCCGCCAGCCGCGATAGGTCATCCTCGTTGAGGGAAATCTCCAACGCGCGGCAGCAGTGGCCGCACTGCGTGCAGTCGATGCCCGCCGTCACCTCACGCACGATCTCCAACACCACCGCATCGAGCTTGCGGTCGCTCCAGCGCAGGCGGTATTTCACAAACTGGCGGAAGCGGATATTCTCATCTTCCTCGGCGCGAGCGCGCTCGTAGATGGTGGGCAGATCGGTAATCAGTGTCGGCATCAGGTACTTCCCCAGTTGACGGCGGCGGGTCTCGCCTATTATTCCGCGACGAGCACCTCAACCCCGGCTTCGCGAATCGGGTCGAGTTGTTCGTCGGTGGCATGCGCATCGGTGACGAGGACATCGAGCGCGTTGAGTGGGGAGATGCGGTAGAGGGTTTCCACGCCCAGCTTGCTGTTGTCGGCAAGGGCAATGCGCGTGCGCGCCGCGTGAATCATCGCTTTGCGCGTTTCGGCGGTAAAGACGTTGGGGGCGGAAATACCGAACTCGGCGGAGACACCGTTGGCGCCGAGGAACGCCTTGTCCACTCGCACCCCGCGCAAGATTTCCGTCACCCATGGACCGACCAGGCTCGCGCTTTGCCGGCGTAGCGTGCCCCCGAGCACCATGATTTCGATGTCCGGGTTGCCCGCCAGTTCCTTGGCGATAGCCAGCGAGTTGGTGAGCACAGTTAACTGATGCGCGTCGCCCAGGCAGCGCGCCATTTCCAGCGTGGTCGAGCCGGATTCGATGATGATCGACTCGCAGTCGTTCACCAATGTCGCGGCGCGGCGACCGATGGCGCTTTTTTCCGCCAACGCCCGGCTCTGACTCTCATCAAAGGAAACTTCAAAGGCCGTTGGGCGCGGGAGCATGGCCCCACCGTGCGTGCGCTGCAGCATCCCCTGCGCTTGCATCGCCTCCAGGTCACGGCGCACCGTGGCCTCAGAGACGTTCAGTCGCTCCGCCAGCGCCCCCACGCGAATGCGCCCTTGTTCGGCAAGCAACGCGAGAATCTCCCGCCAACGCTCCTCTTTAAAGCTATCCGTGATGGTGTTCATGCAAGCTGTATTGTACGCGAATCCGCCGGAATGTGCCAAGTCAGTAGTACGTTACCGACCTTAACGCCTAGATCAGTTTTTTGTGTGGGCTCTCTTGTAGCGAATAACGTATGTAATGTATAATATATCATATAAAACATCTTGTATTATAGTGAGGGTAAGCGATGCGTTCGATGACCCCGCGTGGGCGCATGTTGGCGGCCTATCGTGGCCTGCCCGTGGATACCGTCCCCGTCGCCCCGGAATTTTGGTACTACCTCCCCGCACGCTTGCTCGGCGTGGATATGGTCACCTTTCAGCGCGAGGTGCCGCTCTGGGAGGCGCTGCTGCAAACCTTCAAGCACTACGGCACGGAAGGTTGGGGCGTGGTGTTCCCCCATGTGCCGGCCCCTGACGTGCGCAGCCAGGAAGAGTGGGTGCCTCTCGGTGACGGACGGTTTGAGTCGCGTGTTACGACGACGACGCCTCTTGGCACGCTCTACGGCCGCCAGCAGTTTGACCGCCACGAACCGTCCTGGTCGGTAGAGCGGTCGATCAAGGAGTTTACGCGCGATTGGCCTGCGTACCGTATGGCGACGTTGGGCGCGGTTGAGGCGGCGGATTGGTCGGGGGTACAGCGCGCGCTCGATACCGTCGGCGAGCACTATCTGTTAGAGGCGTGGGTGGGCGTGCCCTTTTTCGATTACCTGGCCGGCGGGCGCGAAGGCGGGCTGGAGCAGGGCATCTTTGATCTGCTGGAGCACGAGGCGTATTGCGAAGAGTTGCAGGAGGCCTACATCGATCATCAGCGGCGTCTCACACGGGAAGCCTTCCGGCACACAACGGCGGAATCGGTGTGCATCGGCTGTTCCTGGTCCTGTGTCTCGCTCATCGGACCGGCGCTCTGGCGGCGTTGGGATCTGCCGGTGATTCGCGCGGTGGCCGAGGAAGCGCACGCCGCGGGCAAGCTGCTGCACATCCACTATCACGGCAAATGCCATGCCGTGCTGGAGGAGCTGGCGACCTGTGGCGCGGATTGTATCTGTCCCTTCGAACGCCCGCCCGGCGGGGATATCACCGATCTGGCTGAGGTGCGCCGTATCCTGGGCGATCGCGTCACCATCAATGGCAACGTGCACACCGTGGAAACGCTCATTCGTGGTAGCGCCGACGATGTGCGCCGGGAAGTGGCGGAAATCTTCGCGCAGTGGGGGCCGGATAAACGACGCCTCATTCTGGGCAGCGGCGATCAAGTCGGCGTGGAAACGCCGGAAGAAAATATTTATGCGATGATTGAAACCGGCCGGCAACTCGGCCGCTGGGACGAAAAGGAGCAGTTATGACGATGACACGAGATGCGCTGATCAAGCCCGGACTGTTTAGCCTCGGCGTGCCGGCGGATAGCCGCCGCGGCGAGTTCGATTTCGGCAATGAATCCCTGCTCATGCAGGGCGTGCGCCCGGATTTCTTATTTGCCGGCGATAGCATCACGCATTTTTGGGAAGTACAGGCCTACTTCGGCGGTACCGGGAAGCTATTGGTCAATCGCGGCATCGGCGCCGATACTTCCACCTATTTGCGCAAGCGTTTCGCCGCCGACGTACTGCAGTTGCGTCCGCACGTACTGGTGATGAAGATCGGCACTAACGATCTCGACTGGTGCCGCGAAGCGCTGGATGAGGCGAAAAGCGACTTGGTATGCGACAACATCAGCGCCATGGTGACGGACGCCCGTGCCGCCGGCATTACCGTCGCCCTCTGTTCGCTCCTCCCCATCTGGGGACCGAGTTGGTACCCGGTGCCTGAGTTCACCGCGCGCAAAAACGCACAGATCGTCACCGTGAATCAGGCCCTGCGTGCGCAGGCGCAGGCGCATGACGCCATCTATGTCGATTATCACAGCGCCCTGGTGAGCGCCGCCGGTGATATGCCCCGCGACTTCGCCGATGACGGCGTCCATCCGCACCACCGCGGCTATGCCATCATGGCCCAAGTGCTCCGGGATACGTTGCGTCAACGGGACATCGACCTCTAGGCGGCTACCCTGTTGCGGAAAAGTATCGGGTTAGCGGTCGCTTGCATTGACGCCGGTAGCAAACCCCATTATCATACGCTCGTTTATTCGCACAGTAAGAAACTGTTTGCAAAGCACTCATTGTGGAAGAAGGGCAATATGCGTAAGACACTTTACGTTATTGGACAAGCGCACCTCGACCCGGCCTGGCTGTGGCCCTGGCGCGACGGCTGCGCGGAAGCGCTCACCACCATGCAAAGCGCGGTGGACCGCATGGCGGAAACGCCGGAGTTTTGCTTTGCTCGTTCCTCCGCGATGACCTATCGCTGGGCGCAGGAGATGGACCCGCGTTTATTCGCGGAAATTCGCCAGCGCGTGGCCGAAGGCCGCTGGGAAGTGGTGAACGGCTGGATCGAACAGCCGGATTGCAACCTGCCCTCCACGGAAAGCTTTGTGCGCCACAGCCTGTACGGCAAGGGGTATTTCGCACGTGAGCTCGGCGTCGATGTGCACGTCGGGTACAACGTCGATTCCTTCGGGCACGCCGGCGGCTTGCCGCAAATTCTCGCCGGCGCGGGCTTTAAATATTACGTCTTTATGCGCCCGCATCAGCCTGAAATGAATCTGCCGCCCCTCTTTTGGTGGGAGAGTCCCGACGGGGCGCGCGTGCTCGCCTGGCGTATTCCCACCGGGTATGGGCAGAACCCGTCGCAATCGCCGGATGACTTTGAAAAGCAGTTCCGCGACGAAGCGCCGCAATGTTTTGCGCCCGGTTTCCAAAACGGCCTGTTCTTCCTCGGCGTGGGCAACCATGGCGGTGGCCCCACCAAAGCGCAATTGGCGCGTGTGTTGGAATTGCAGCACGACGAGACGCTGCCCGAAATTCGCTTCGGCACCATCGAGCAATTCTTCACCGCCGTGCAGGCGGAAGCGGCCTTTGCCGACCTGCCCGTGGTATGCGCCGAACTGCAGCACAATGCGCCGGGCTGCTACGCGGCGATGGGAGAGATCAAAGCGCTCAATCGTCGGGCGGAACGCACGTTGACCCATGCCGAAGCGCTAAGTGTGTTGCACGGGTTGCGCTGTGGGACGACCCCCTCGGCGGAGACGTTGCGCGAGGCCTGGTGGGAGACCCTCTTCAATCAGTTCCATGATATCCTCGCCGGCAGTTGCGTGGCGCCGGATTATCAGGACGCGCGCGATAGCCTGGGCGCGGCATGCGACACGGGTGTGAAGAGCATTGTGCGTGACGTGCAGCGCCTCGCGCGGCAGATCGACACCACCGGCGCGCCGGAAGGCGTGCTGTGCTTGGCAAACGCGTTGCCCTGGGAACGTACAGCGCTGGTGCAGTTCGATACCTTCGTCTCGCCGCATGGCGACACGCCCATCACGCATCTCGCCAGCGACACCGGGGAGACGCTACCGCTGCAGTGGCTGGAGGCCGAGGCGTGCTTTGGCCCCTTCCTGCAACCATGGGATAAACTCACCGCCACCGTTACCCTGCCGGCGGGCGGTTATCGTGCCTTCCACCTCGCCCATGGCGAAGCGCCTGTCATCGCGCCCTGGACACCCTGGGCGACCGCCGCGACAGATGGCTGGGGATTGACTTCACTGCAGGCCGCTGATGGCACGGAGCTGCTCGACCGCCCGCTGGGGTTGGTCGTCATCGATGACCCGAGCGATACCTGGGGCCATGGGGCGTATGCCTACCGTAACGAACTCGGTCGCCCGGAATTCCTCTCCGCCGAAGTCGTGTCTGACGGCCCGGTCTGCCGCGTCACCCGCCAGAAAGGGCGCTGGCAATCCTCGGATATTCTGCTCGATATCATTAGCTATAAGGATCTCGACGCCGTGGAGGTGCGCGTGCGCGTCAATTGGCAGCAGCAGGCGCAGATGCTGAAGCTGGAACTGCCCACCACGTTGCGCGCTGTCCGCACGCTGGCGCGCGCCGCGGGCGCCGTCGTCGTACGCACCCCGTCGGGAGTCGAGGAACCCTGTCAGGACTGGGTCGCGCTCGAAGGTCGCGTGGCTGGCGCGGTGTATACGGTGGGCATGGTGAATGCATCAACCGCCAGTTACGACTGCCTGGATGGCCAATTACGCATGACCCTGCTCCGCGCCGCACCCTACGCTCAGCATGACCCGGTGAAACTGCCGGAAGGCTCCGTGAACCCCTATCTGGACCAGGGGTGGCAGGAGCGCCGTTTCTGGATCGTCCGCAACGCGGGCGCCTATGCCGAGAGCAATCTCGACCGACAGGCCGCCTCGTTGCTCACCCCGGCGGAATATGTGCTGGATTCCGCGCATCCGGGCACGCTGCCATGGAGCGCCGAGACGTTCTCCGTCACGCCGGACTCCGTCACCGTTACCGCCCTCAAAGCGGCGGAAGCGGGTGATGGCCTTATCCTTCGACTGCAAGAGATGAGCGGCGTCGCGAGCGAGATCACCGTCACCGTTCCCCCACTCGGGCTGACGTGGACGTCGACCATCGCCCCCTGGGCGCTGCAGACGCTCAAAATAGTCGCGGGCGCGGAAGCCGCGACGGTGAGCGTAGTCGATCTGCTGGAGCGGCCACTGGCATAACAGGTCAGACGCCGCGGAATCAGCGTGATCGGTATGGCGCAAATCGGGTATAATAGTCCGACAGGACGAAGGTCCGATTTGCGCCAAGCGGCCATTTGTGCTATGGTTCAGGCGGTGTCCCTCGGTCGGAGAACGCCGTACACCGGAGAAGAGAATTATCATGTCAAGTCTCGCTGTTCCCACTGATGAAAAGACCTTTTGCCGCACGACAGGGCTCTGCGACGTGCGCATGCACTATTGCCCCGGCTGTACCCACGGCGTCGTGCACCGCCTGGTCGGCGAAACGCTGGAAGAACTCGGCGTGTTGGAGCGCACGATCGGCGTGTGCCCGGTGGGTTGCGCCGTGTTCGCCTACGATTACTTTAATTGCGACATGCTCGAAGCCGCGCATGGCCGTGCCCCGGCGGTAGCCACCGGGGTGCGCCGTGCCGTGCCCGATGCCGTCGTCTTCACTTATCAGGGAGATGGCGACCTCGCTTCCATCGGCATCGCGGAGATTGTGCACGCCGCTGCACGTGGCGAAAATATCACGGTGATCTTTATCAACAACGCGGTGTACGGCATGACCGGTGGACAGATGGCCCCCACCAGTCTGCTGCAACAGACCACCACCACCAGCCCGCTGGGCCGCGATAGCCATCTGGCCGGGTTCCCGATCCGCGTGAGCGAGATGCTGGCCACCTTGGACGGCGCGACCTTCATCACGCGGCAAGCCGTGAATTCCCCGAAAGCGGTTAATGGCACGAAAAAGGCGCGGCGGCAGGCCTTCCAAAATCAAATAGACGGAAAAGGCTTCTCGCTGGTCGAAGTCCTCTCCACCTGTCCCACCTGGTGGGGTAAGACCCCGAAAGAGTCCATGGCCTGGGTGGAGGATAAGATGCGCGAGCAATATCCGCTCGGCGTGTTGGTTGACCGCACCAAAGCATAGCGATCGTTAAGTTTGTCCATGATGCCCTGGGCGAGCCAAATGGCTCGCCCAGGGCATTTTTTCGCGTAGCATCTTCGTAAACGATGCCGCCTGTTGGAACCATCTCACATGGCTGTCGCAACTGGCCCCACTCTCCCGGTGCTATCAGTGCTATGCTCTGCAAAGTTTTTTCACGAGGAGTACCTGCATCGTGGCGCTTTCACGGCTTTTTCCACGCGAGCACAGCAGAGGCACATATCTCGCAAACGGGGCAGATGCATTGCCATCCCTCTTGCAACGACAGGTCTACCGTTTTTGTTACAGCATCGGGATCGGCGGCGTGTTCCCGGCGACCGGTGTGCTACGGGGCGCGGAGCGCGTGAGCAACCAGCCGGAGAGTGTGGTGGATCCGGTGTGTGGTGAGGAAATTGATCCCACCGAGGATGCGTACAGCGCCAAGATTCACGGCGTGACCTATCATTTTTGCTGTGTGAACTGCCAGTTGGATTTCGAGGAAGCCCCGGAGAAATATATCGGCCCCTATGGGCGCACCATGGAATAACCTCGACAATTATGCCGCAGGACGCTTGGCCGCTGGCTAGGCGAGCGTTCGCAGACATATGAGGGCATATTTCCAGCACGCTCAACAACGCCAGGGGCCAAGCGGACAAGGCAGCATGTCGAGGTTATTCCCTGGGGTGCCCTATGCCTGAATTACGCCAGAATTTGGCTACCAAAGAATGGATCATTATTGCCGCCGAGCGCGCCCGACGCCCGGAAGATTTTGCCCATGCCCGCCCCTCGACGCGCGCACTGCCCGACGTGGACGCGAAGTGCCCTTTTTGCCCGGGTCATGAGGCGATGACCCCCACCACGATCTTGGCGCTACCCAACGCATCAGGCGATGCGCAGCAGTGGGCCGTCCGCGTCGTGCCGAACAAATATCCCGCGTTGCTCCCTGCCGATCATCAGAATTGCCTCGCCTGTAGCCAGCGTGTGGGACCGTATTTGCGGCGCGACGGCGTGGGGCGCCATGAGATCGTGGTCGAAACGCCATGGCACAACCGCGACCTCCCCCGGCTCTCGCTCACACAGATGACCTGGATCATGCAGGCCTATTGTCAGCGCTATATTGCGCTGTGCGCCGATCCAGCCACTGAACTCGTGCTGATCTTTCGCAACCATGGAGTGAATGCCGGTACCTCGCTCCAGCATCCGCATTCACAAATAGTCGCCAGTTCCGTCGTGCCCTTTCCCGTACGCAATCGTCTGTACGAAGGGCAACGCCACTTCGACTTCTATGGGCGCTGCGTCTACTGTGACATGATCAACTATGAGCTGTCTGACGGTAGCCGGGTGGTCATGGATAATGAACACTTCATCGCCCTGGTGCCTTACGCCGCGAGCGTGCCGTACGAAATCTGGCTCTTGCCCAAACATCACCGCGCCACCTTTGGCAGCGTGGAAGCGGATGAATTGCCGGATTTGGCGCACGTGCTGCAGAATTTACTCGTCCGTTTGTGGCGGTTGCTCGATGACCCCGACTATAACTACGTCATTGATACCGCCCCCGAACATATGGCTGATGTACCCTTTTATCATTGGCACCTGCGCATTCTGCCGCGTATCACCACGACGGCCGGATTCGAAATCGGCTCGGGCATCGGGATTAATGTGGTGCTGCCGGAAGAGGCTGCCGCGCAACTGCGCCGTACGGACGGCACCCCGCTCACGCCCGAAGAGCTGCCGCCCACATGAGCGCATTCCCGACGGTAGTGGCCGGTTCCGCATGCAATGGTGCGCCATCAAACACAAACGGTCTGCTGCGTGGGAGAGAATAGCAGTAGATCAATGCCGGGAGGGTTGCGCGCATGTTCACCGAACGTCTGGCAGCATCCAGTGTTACCTTTCGTGATGTGCCGCTCGAAGGAGCGCTGCACCACCTGCGCGCCATCGGCTTTACGCGCCTCGATCTCACCGCGATCCGGCATTACTGTGATCACTTCGATCCCTTGCTCGTCGACGTCGGAGAAGCGGAGTGCCTGCGCGTGCGTGATACGGTCGCGCGCTTTGGCATGGAGACCGTCAGTATCACCTCCTACCCGGCGAATCCTCTCGCCAAAGACCTGAATGGTGATGATTGGGCGAGTGGCATCGACGCGTATATTCGCCTTGGGCTACATCTCCAGGCGCGTGCGTTAATCCTGCCGCCTGGTAGCCCGGCGCCCCCCGCCGACCGCTGGCGCGGCACGGCCGAGCATGCGAAACCCTGGCTGCGCGACGCGGCGCGTCGCGCGGTGACGGCGCAGATGACGCCGTCCATCGCGTTACAGTCGCACAGTCTGTTGCGCACCCCACAGCAAGGCCTGGATTTTCTCGGGCTGCTGGGCGCTAAGGAGGCAGGGCTGGCCATCGACCCGGCCCACCTCGCCGCCATTGGTGAGGATCCGGCGGCGGCGATACGGCAGCTGGGCGCGGCCATCACCTTCGTCGTGCTGCGCGATACCGACGGCAAGGATTTTAACTTGCCGCCCGGCATGGGATTACTGGATTACCCCTCGATCCTCGCCAGCTTGGCGGAGATTGGCTATCACGGTCCACTGGTACTGGCCATCGACGATCCCGGCATCTCGCCAGAGGAACGGATAGGCCGTCTGCAACGCGGATGGGAATACCTCGACACGCTCGACACGGGCTGGCAGCAGGCCGCGTAACCACGCGGTCACTCAGGACGCTATCCCTCTGCCAGGTCGTACCAGGCCATCTGGATTGCTTCCAGGCGTCGCTCGTTGGCCGCGTCCGGCTCCCCGGAGAACTCCGCTAACCCGAGAATCATTTGAAGCAACCGTGGAAAACTCACGGTGAGCGGCTCGAGATCGGGGTAGGCCGCAAAGAGTGCATCGGCAATGTCGCCGATATCATCCCAAGACAACGTGGCAGCCATCATTTTCTCCTCTACCGACTCCTCGTCGGCGTGTCAGGCGTGACCGTTACGTGGGGATGGTACCTTCGTTACGTGTCCGGGCAGACTTACCAAGCAACACATGCCACGGTAAACGTAGGAAAAGGCAGACAACCAATGCAACGGATTACTTCTATTATATAAAGAAATCCCCTGCGTGGGAGAAAATTCCCGTTGCATCTCAAAGACGTGAGAGCGATGTGCCGTCTCTCGCACAGCTATGAATTGACACCCCGCTGGACGGATGTTACACTAACTTTAAGCAGCTTATTAAGCGTACGCTATGCATATATCTGGCGTCGTAGCTGTCGTATGGTCATTACCCTCTCGGTGTGGTTGAAAGGGAATCCAGGAGATCTTTCACCTTTCGAGACGGTAACCGTACGCTGCCTTGACTATCTCTAAAGGAGGTAAAAGCACATGCGCAAATGGATTGGAGCCGTTCTGGTCTCCCTTCTCCTCGTCTCCGCGTTACCGTCGTTCTCCCAAGGTACGCAGGCCTTCTCCGATGTTCCGGCGAACCATTGGGCCACGCAAGCCCTCGTCCAACTAACGGCGGCCGGCGTCTTTGAAGGCATGGGAATGAAAACGGCCACGTTTGAGGGTAACAAGCCGATGACCCGCTATCAAGCGGCCGTCGCCCTCGCCCGACTGCTCGACTATGTGAACAAGAATCCTGGTACGCCGAAAGCGGCGCAGATTCGCCAAGTCATTGAGGGCGATCAAGCCCTGCGCAGCATGCTCACCGGCCCACAAGGCGCCACTGGCGCGACCGGTCCGGCTGGTGCGACCGGTGCGGCTGGCCCGATCGGCGCTGTGGGACCCAAAGGCGCCACGGGCGCGACCGGTCCGCAGGGTATTCAGGGCGCGCAGGGTATCCCGGGAACTCCGGGTATCAAGGCCGATGAACTGGCCACCATTCGCCAGCTGCTCGCTGAGTTCAAAAGCGACATCGATCTGATCAAACAAGATGTGCGCGGGCTGAATGACCGCGTGAATGCCCTGCAAGGCATGATTCCTCCCTTCCGTGTGAGCGTCAACGGTGGGCTCCGTTTCGGGACTCTCGGCTCCGAACTGGAATTTGGTACCGGTTCAGACACCACGACAGTTGCCGGCGATAACGCCGCTATTTTGGCCGCCTATGAAAACTGGCTGACTGACGGTGCCCCGGCGGGTGGCTTCGATCCTTCGCTGGTGAAAGATGCCCTGAAAGGCAGCCGCTTCGGCGTCTATCTGGCCGATGTCAATCTGGATGCGCGTGTCAGCCAGAACGTGACCGGACATGCGACGATGCGCGTGATCAGCCCGGTGCAGTTCACGCCTGTATTAGATGGTTCGAGCATCTACTTCAACAGCCCCACCACCTATGCCGATACCGTGCAGATGTGGGACTGGTATGCGCAGTTCACCACTAATCTGCTTGGGCGCGGCCTGGCAGTCACGGGTGGCCGCCAGTCAGTCAACATTGAGCAGGGACTACTGATCAACACCGACCGCTCCCCGCTCGTCGGCGTCGCGGTGGACAGCAAGGGCCCGATCTCATTCGGTATGCAAGGCGCTTTCATTGATCGTGTCTTGACCAACGACTTTACCGACACGATTGCGAACCCCGCACAAGATAGCTTTGGCTATGGCTATATCGGATGGGGCAAAAAAGACTATTCCATCACCGGCACCTATCTGGCGTCCGGCCTCGGGGCCCAGCGTGGCTGGAGCGTGGGCGCGAAGGCGAAGATCTTCAGTATCCCGCTCTATGGTGAATTCGCCCGCCTGACTCGTGGCACCGTCACCCCTACTCTCGGTGGCCTGGCCGTCAACGATGTGCCAACCGATAACGGTAGTAATAAAGCTTGGGTCGTTGGCGCTGATTTACTCAACAACTGGAAAGGCGTGAGCCTGTCCGGTAAGTATGGCGAAGTGGAGAGTCAGTATGATCCAATCCTGTCCAACCTCCATCCTTATGCCTCTGTCAATGCCTATGACACTGACTGGGTTGACCGCCCGCTCTTCCTGAGCACGGAAAACGTGGCGCATGGTTGGGAAGGTCGCTTGAACTTTGCGTTCGCCAAGACCTGGAACCTGCAACTGCGCGCCTACGACGGCAACAAAGTCGACGGCACCAATGCGGGTCTGGCTTGGACCGCCATGTTGAAGAAAGCCTTGTCCGAGAAGGTGTCGGCCAACATCACCTACGGGCAGCGCGAACTCAATTACCCCATCCTGACGCTCCCCAGCGGGAACGATAAAGAGAAAATGCTGCGCGCTGGCATGGAGTTCTCACTCTAACTTGCGTCGTAGGATCCTCGTGTGCGTCCATGACGGCCTCCCCATCAGGGAGGCCGTCATGGCGTTATGTGCGAAATAACAAAATTATCGCTTTGATACGTCAAGTGGTTGCTATCACTAAGTAAATTGTGGTATAAATATAATATATGAACGCACTACGGTGCAGACGACGAGCATGTGCGTGCGGCAATTTTTCGTGCTGCCAAGACATTATTTGGTTATTAATCGGCGTTCCTCAGCAGCTTTATTCCTCTATTGGCATCATTGGTCCCGTGAACACTGACGGCAAAATGCTATCATCATGCGATCCATAACCGGGACCACTACTGTTGTCGGCGTGTTCGGCCATCCGGTTGAACACAGTCTCTCGCCCGCGATGCATAACGCGGCATTTGCTGCGCAGGGGCTGGATTGGGTCTATGTACCCTTTGCTGTGCGACCGGATGCGTTGGAGGCTGCCTTAGCGGGGGCGGTCGCCTTGAATATGCGCGGCATGAATGTGACCATCCCGCATAAGCAGGCGGTGTTGCCGCTGCTGGATCGCTTGACACCGGATGCCGAGGCGATCGGGTCGGTAAACACCATCCTGATCAGCGCGGCGGGGACATTGGGGCATTCCACGGACGGTCCCGGCTTTTTGCGCGCCCTTCGCGAACGGGGCTTTCCGCTGGCCGGCGCGCAGGTGGTGATACTCGGGTCGGGTGGTGCGTCTCGCGCGGTCGTGGGCGCGCTGGCGACGGCCGGCGTGGCGGCGATGACCATCGTCGCTCGGCGCCCGGAGCGCGGCATGGGGCTGGTGGTACTGGCCAAGCAGCGTGCGCCTCGCGCGATCGAAGTGGCGGTCATTCCGTGGGATGATGGGGCGCAAGCGGCCATTGCGCACGCGCAACTGTTGGTGAATGCGACCTCGGTGGGGATGGCCCCGCATGATGTCGGAAGTTCGCCCGTGCCACAAGAATGGTTGCATGCGCGGCTCTGGGTTTATGACTTGGTCTATACGCCGCGGCCGACGGCGCTCTTGAGCGCTGCCGTCGCGCAGGGGTGTACCACCATTGATGGGGTGGCCATGCTCGTCTATCAGGGCGCCGAGGCGTACACGTTGTGGACAGGGCAGCCGGCGCCGGTAAAGGTAATGGAAGCGGCGGTGACGGCGCATTTGTCGGGTGCATAACCGCTGGTAATATGGATAGTTAGGCGGGAAGATTTCCCACCGCTAAACTGTGGTATAATCTACCCACCGTCTCTATCCGAAAGATTCGGTACAACAACCAGGCCTGCAAGATCACTGAAGTAAACCTCTCGCTGGAGATGGGGGTGAGGATGGCTACGTCGCGGGGTCCCAAAATTCCCATAGGAAAAATCCTGCTCGATCAGGGGAAAATTAATCCGGAACAACTCAAACAAGCCCTTGCGATGCAACAGAACTCCTCGGAGAAGCTCGGGCGTCTCCTGGTTGACCTGGGGTTTGCGTCCGAGCGTGACGTCCTTGCGGCCTACGCACAGCAACTGAACATCCCGGTCTATGATCCGGCCACGATCGCGCAAGACCCGGCCCTTGTGAAAGTGATCCCAGAGAACCTCACCCAGCGCTACAACGTCGTGGCGTTGCGTCGGAATGGCGGCAAGCTCATGGTCGCGATGCAGGATCCGACCAATGTCTTTGTCCTGGATGACCTGCGCCTCATCACCGGTTTTGAAATCGAGCCCATTTTGGCCACTGCTGATGATCTCCAGGCAATTCGCCGTGGTGGGCCGGCAACACCACCAGCATCCGCATCCGAGTCAAAATCGGCGGCTGCCGCCATGCCAACACCACCAGCGACCGCCGTCGCCACCGCTGAAGTCAAAGAAGAGAAAGCCAGTGCGGGCGGCAGCTCGTCGATGGCAGATCTCGCGGGGATGCTCGATGCCTTGCGCCGACCGGACAGCGCGGATGGTGGAAAAGGCGGCGATGATGACGGCACGGATATTGCCAACGATGCGCCCATCATCCGCATGGTCAACGTTGTGATCCAAACCGCCATCAAAGAGAAGGCCTCCGATATTCACGTCGAACCGGAACGGAAGAATCTGCGTGTCCGCTACCGCATTGACGGTGTCTTATATGAAATGATGACCCTGCCGAAGTTCGTCCATCCGCCGCTGTCATCGCGTCTCAAAATCATGGCGGACATGAACATCGCCGAACGGCGCATCCCACAAGACGGCCGTATTCACATTCGCCACGAAGGCCGTGAGTATGACATGCGCGTGAACACCTTGCCCACCGTGTATGGGGAGAAGGTCGTAATGCGCATCCTCGACCAGGGTGGGGTATTGGTCGGCTTGGGGAAACTTGGATTTACCCAGGATATGATGGCCGAGCTGGAAGAGTTGATCGTGCAGCCAAACGGCATGGTCCTCATCACGGGCCCGACCGGGAGCGGCAAAACCACGACGCTCTACTCGATCCTGAACCAGATTAACTCGGTGGAAAAAAACGTCTTGACGGTGGAAGATCCGGTCGAGTACCAGTTGCCCGGTATCAACCAGGTGTCGGTGAATCGTAAAGCCGGCCTCAACTTCCCGGTCGCCATGCGTGCGTTTCTCCGCCAGGACCCCGACATCATCATGATCGGTGAAATTCGTGACCTGGAAACCGCGGAGATCGCAGTCCAGGCCTCCCTCACCGGGCACATGGTCTTATCCACCCTGCATACCAATGATGCGCCAGCGACGATCGTGCGCCTGGGAGATATGGGAGTTGAGCCCTTCTTGATCTCGGCCTCCATTATCGGTATTGTCGCCCAGCGCTTATCGCGTAAGCTCTGTGAAGAGTGTAAGGAGCCGATCTCTCCTCCGATGGAAGCCCTGCAGCGTTTGGGCATCAAAGAGGATGAGGTGCATGGCGCGACATTCTATAAGGCGGTTGGGTGCGATAATTGCTTGCAACGCGGGTACCGCGGACGCCTCGGTGTCTACGAATTGTTGACGCTCAACGAAGATCTGGCGGAGATGATCGTGCGGCGTGCCCCGTTGTCCGAAATTACCCAGGCGGCCATCGCCGGAGGCATGACCACGCTTTTCCGCGACGGTTTGGCGAAAGCCATGCTTGGCATCACGACGATTGAAGAAGTGTTGCGCGTCGTTTCCTCCCATTGACGCGTACGTAAATGCCGAATTACTAGTATAATGCCGATAGAGCACCGACAGTATGAGCATCGATTCGTACTGCGCTGGGGATGGATGATTCGCCATGGAAGTCACATCGCAAAGTGAAGAACCCAAAGTCTTATCACTCAAATCGAATGACCCGAACCAAGTACGCGATTTGAGCGAAGTGCACGTTGACGAGCTCCTCGAGTTAATCGTGGAGGCGAAAGGTTCCGACCTCCACTTCGCCGTCGGGCTCCCACCGGTCTATCGTGTCGATGGCGCGCTACTCAGCGGTAATTATACGAAATTTACCCCGCAGATCATTCAGCGCATGAGCTATGACATTCTGACGGATGAGCAAATTCAGCGTTTTGAAAATTCGCTGGAATTGGACTTTTCCTACCAGTTGGGGAAATCCAGCCGCTTCCGTGTGAATATCTTTCGTGACAAAGGGAGTGTGGCCGCCGCATTCCGTACCATTCCGTTTAAAATCCCCACGCTGGAGGACCTCCGCCAGCCGGAGATTGTCCGCGAACTCACCCGCAAGCATCGTGGCCTTGTGCTCGTGACCGGCCCGACCGGATCCGGCAAATCGACGACATTGGCGGCGATGATCGGTGAAATCAACCGCAATTTTAGCGAACACATCATTACCATCGAAGACCCGATCGAATACATGCATTCCCACGTCAAATGTGTGATTAACCAGCGCGAGTTGGGCCAGGATACGAAGAGCTTCCCCAACGCGCTCCGGGCAGCCCTCCGTGAAGATCCGGATATTTTGCTTGTCGGTGAAATGCGTGACCTTGAGACCATGCGCTTGGCCATTCAGGCGGCGGAAACCGGTCACTTAGTGTTTGCCACCGTACACACCAGCAGTGCGGCGCAAACGGTCGACCGCATTGTCAACGTCTTCCCTGTGGAAGAGCAAGAGCAGATCCGCGTCATGCTCTCCAACAATCTTGTCGCCGTACTCACCCAGCAGCTCATTCCGAAAGCGGGCGGTGGCCGCGCGTGCGCGCAGGAGATCATGGTGGCCTCCCCGGCTATCCGCAATCTTATTCGTGAAGCGAAAGCGCACCAGATCAACTCGATCATTCAAACCAGCGCACACCTGGGCATGAAGACGATGGATCAGTGCTTGCGCGATCTCTACAACCAGGGCACTATCGATTATCATAGCGCGCTGGAGCGGGCGATGAATGTGGAAGAGCTGAAGAAGATGATGCTCACCGATGGGACATTGCCGGAAGACGTCGAGCAAGTTGACGCCTATAACAAGGCATAGGCTCAGACCATTCCTGCGCTCATTGTGCCGTACGGGCGCGCTGTCAGGCAGCGCCGCCCTGCACATAACCTGGGTTCGAGGAGGAGATCACTATGGCGATTTTACCGAAAGCCGCGCGTACCACTCCCGACAAAAAGGCTGTCACGGCCACCACGCCGGTGCGCAAGAAAAAACGTATCGGGAAGGTAAAAGGCAAGGATCTGACGATCTTTTGCCGACAGTTTGCGACGATGATCGGCGCGGGCGTCGGGTTGGTGCGGTGCCTGGCTGTGTTGGAGCAGCAGGCGGCGAGCGCCAGTCTGAAAACCGTAATTCGCGAAATACAGTTCTCCGTAGAGGGCGGCGAGACATTGACTCGCTCCCTCGCCCAATTCCCCAAGGTGTTCAGTAGCCTCTTCGTTGGGTTGGTCCGTGCCGGAGAGGTCGGCGGTGTGTTGGAAGACACGCTTGCCCGTCTTGCCGGCTTCCTCGAAGAAGACATGAAGTTGAAGCGCAAGGTGAAGGCGGCGATGACCTACCCGGTCATCGTGATGACCGCCGCCATCCTCATCGTGGTGGGCTTGGTCACTTTCATCGTGCCAAAGTTCATTCAGCTCTTCAAGGAATTTGATCTTACGCTGCCTGGACCGACCCTGTTTCTCATGAACGTGAGTAATTTCATGACGAACTGGGTGAATGATGCGATCCTGATAGGTACGATCGTCGTGCTGTCGGTGTCCATCAACCGCTTTAAAGCGACGAAAACGGGTAAACTCTATTTCGACAAGTTCATGTTGAAGGTGCCGATTATCGGACGCCTCAACCATATGGTCGCCTTGGCGCGGTTCTCGCGGACACTCTCCACCCTGATGGCCTCCGGTGTG
>DASXVL010000768.1:0-4091 GCA_036504255.1 Armatimonadota bacterium
TTGCTCCCAGCCATATCCTTTAATCGAGACAGTGCGTACTGTGATTAGCGGGCGACCGGCACCGTCGCCATGGTACCCACCATGCTCAGGTCTTGCCAGCGCCCCGTGTCGGCCAGGGGGAGGCGGCTGGTGACGCTGACAAGAGTTTTCCCCTGGCGGCTAAGGGTGGCCACCGGCGTGCCCCCCGGGATGCGGGTCGCCACGGTCACGGTACGGTTGGCATCGCTGGTCGGGTAGCTGCTTGCGCCATGGTTGAAGGCCTCACGTTTGGCCCCCATCTCGGTGCGCGTAGAGGGCACGTAGACCAGCCACTCATGGAGACCCGCCGGGGCGTCGAGGGTCCAGGCGTCACCGCCCACCTGCACGCGCACCGTGCCCGCCTTTTTCAGCATGGTCACCACGTTCAGGTAGTCGCTGTCGGGTGTCAGGTGCCATTGGTCGCTCCGGGCATAGATGGTCGCCTCGCTAAGTTTGGCGCTGAACAACTGGCGGTGATGGAAGAGGAATATCTTTTCCTGATTGATCTTCGGCGCTTTCCCTGTATGGAACCAGTCAGCGAAGTAGCGTGTTAGTTCCATAAGCGTACGCCCGCGATAGTTCGTGTTGGTGATGGCATGATCCTCGGACATGTCGTTCCAACTCTGCACGGTCGCGAACGCGGTACGCTGCGCGATGGCACGGCGCCATTGATCGCAGCAGCGTGACACGCCCAGACTCTCCGCGCTATTGGCAACGCCCGTGCGGCAACCGTAATACGCGGCGTTCACCGGCCAGGAAATCGCTTTGCCATCACTCTTGGCCTGGGTGGCGATCACGTCATGTTGCTGGTCGCCCCAGCCGTACGACGCCGTCCAGATGCTGTACGCCTCGACCGCCTCGCGGTATCCGCCGTCCAGGTCTATCTTGTTCCAGGTGATACTTAAAATTTTATAACATTTCTCAGGCCCGCCCCAGGGGGTAAAGAAGGCTTGTACTGCGTCCCATTCATTGTATTTCTCCCCACGCGCCTTGGCCACGGCACGACCGTAGTTCAGTGGATTCCCGAGCGAGATCACGGGTTTGCCCTGATACGTGAGGAAGGCCCCCGGATAGGCATCCATGTACGTTTTCACCTGTACCCCGTATTGCTGCCATTGGTCGCGGGTGAGGGCGCTGGGCCACAGGTCGGGGATAATCTTCACGCGGTGCGTCATCGCCACCTGCGCCGCCAAGCGCATGGGCCCCGCGAACTGGCTGTTCGGCAGATGAGCGTTGCTGATGAGCAGGCCCAACGCATCCAGCCCAGCCTCTCCGGCCATATCGAAATCCTTGCGCACGGCTTCAATGCCCGATTGCGCCAGCGGGGCGAGTTCCGGCGCCCACCAGCCGCGCACCGCTTGTTCAAATTCCGGCCAATTCGTCGCATCAGTGACCCCGGTGCGCAGCGGCGACTCGCCGTTATTGAATTGTCCTTTGTTGGCCATCGCACCCAGGATGTAGCAGTGCATGTAGTGCGCGTAGACAATGGGCGGTTGCGCCGCCGCGGCGCACGCAGGATGAACCGTTGCGCACAACGCGACGATCAGGGTAAACAGTAGCAATTTTTGCATCACAATTTTTCCTTATATCTGTATGGTGACCGCGGGAGTCTGTGGCGCCTCCCGCGAGACGCGCCACAGACACGACGATCAATAAGCTTTATAGGCGCGAATGCCCGCAATCCAGAATTTCCCGGTCGTTGTCGGTTGCAGTCCGATGCGGAAGCGCATGGCCCCGTCACCCGCCTGCGTGGTCACCGTAAGCGCCACGGGGGTCCAATCAAAGGTACCGGACAGACTTTGATTCTGGAACACGGGAAAGGCGACCGTGCGCTTTTGCGTCCAAAAGTTCGAGCCTGCCGGGCCCACGTCAAACTGCAGAAACCGGTGCGTAATATCACTGAATGTCAGATTCTCTCCCTTGACAGCACAGTAGATAAGGTAAGTCGTATTGGGTTCAACCAGTTCATAATTGTAGGTGCCGGGCGCGTTCGCTTCGGAGGTCAGGTCATAGCGCAGGCTGGTATTGCCCTGCCAGGTCGTGGTGGTATCCGGGGTCATCGTCGCGCCGACGGTCGGCGCCCACCAGGCGAGCTTCGTTGGGTCGTTGAGAATCCCATCAAACCCCAAGCCCGGCATCGCCGCGCTCAGTTTATGGGCGCGGACCCCTGCGATCCAAAAGGTACCGGTGGTCGTAGGTTGCAGGCCTATACGGAAGCGCATGGCGCCGTCACCGGCTTGCGTAGTCACGATGAGTGTTACGGGGGTCCAATCAAAGGTGCCGGACAGATTTTGATCTTTGAACACGGTAAAAGCGACCGTGCGCTTTTGTGTCCAGAAGTTCGAGCCCGCCGGGCCTACGTCAAATTGCAGGAAGCGATGCGTGATATCGTTGAACGTCAGATTCTGCCCCTTGACGACGCAGGAAATTTGGTAGGTCGAATTGGGCTCAACAAGTAAATAGTTGTAGGTGCCGGGGCAATTGACACTCGACGTGATGTCATAGCGCAGGCTCGGGCAGCCCTGCCACGTCGTGGTTGTATCCACGGTCATGGTCGCCGTGCCGGCGGTTGGCGCCCACCAGGAGAGCTTGGTCGCATCGTCGAGAATATTATCGAATCCCAAGCCATCGGTGGCGCTCGTGCCGATCATGCACAGATCCTGCCAGGCGGCGCTGCTGACGAGCGGATGGCGACCGGTGACGGTCGCCACCACGGTGCTTCCATGAGACAGCGTCGCCTTCGGCGTCCCGGCGGAGATACTGGTCGCCACCGTTACCGTGCGATTGCTATCGGTCGTCGGGTACGAGCCGGTTGGGCGCGTGTAGGCTTGCGTATGATCAGGCAGCGGGGTGGTACGTGGGCAGGGCACGTAAACCAGCCACTCATGGAGGCCCGCCGGGACGTTCGTGAGGGTCCAGGTATCCGACGACCCGTCCACACGCAGATTCACCGTGCCGGGCGTTTTCAACAGCGTCACCACATAGAGATAATCCGTAGTGGGCGTCAGTTTCCAATCCCAATTGATGGCCGGTGTGGTGGCCTGCGTGGTAGCGGTCGTCAATTGACGATGGTGAAACAGGAAAATCTGTTCTTCCGTGATGGTCGGCGGCGTCCCCTGCTTGAGCCAGTCGGCAAAGTAGCGGGTCAATTCGATGAGCGTCCGCCCGCGATAGTTCGTGGCGGTGATGCAATGATCCTCGGAGAAGTCATTCCACGTCTCGATTTCGATACCGTCCTGCCCGGCAATGGCGCGCCGCCACTGATCGCAAAAGCGCGAGAGGCCCAGGGTTTCCGACATGAGTTCGCACCCCGGACGCTGGCAGTAGTAGGCCGGGCTCGCTGGCTTAAACACCGGCTTTCCATAGGTCGCTTTCCATTGGCTGAGCACTTCTTCTAGGGGGTCACCCCAATCCAACGACGCACCCCAAAAGCTAAAGGCATCGGCGGCATTGCCCCAAGCCGTTTCCAGCGTCGGGTTCGAATTCGTGGCGACTTGCGCAATGATGTAACATGCGCTCGAGCCACCCCAGGCATTGAAAAAGCCCTGGACAGTAGACCATTCCTGGAACGTGGGATGGCCCCGGCCATAGCCCATGGCGAACCCCAGCGAGATCACAGGTTTGCCCTGGTAGGTCATAAAGGCCCCCGGGTGGGCATCCATGAGATTCTTCACGTTTTGCCCGTAGGTCACCCACTGGTCGTAGGTCAGGATATCGGGCCAGAGGTCGGGAATGATCTTCACCTGGTGCGTGGCCGCGACCTGGGCCACCAAGTTATCCCCCGCCAGATACTGGCTGGTCGGAAAATGGTGATTGCTGATCAGCAACGCGAGGGCATCCAGTCCGGCGGCCCGCGCCATATCGAGATCCTGGCGAACGGCGTCAGCGTTGTTGGGCACCCCCAGCGGCGCCAAATCGGCGGACCACCAGGGGCGTTCATCGTGTTCCAAGACCGGCCACCCTGTCGGATCATCGACGCCGGTCCGCACTTGCGAACCGCTCGCCATGGCTCCCAGAAGATAGCAATGCATACTACTCGCATAGAGAAAGGGCGGCGGGACTGCCTGTGCATA
>DASXVL010000769.1:0-36521 GCA_036504255.1 Armatimonadota bacterium
ATAAACTATCGCCCTCTCCTCCACTGAGCGTCCAGCCAATACTTTGCAATATGTCCTCTGATACTGCCATATTGGGCGTTGCCGTCACCGTCACTACTCCCTCAGCAGCAATACCGACCGCATAGGACTTCGTATTCGCATCATCATTCGGATCGGTAAATTCTGTCGCGCCGGATACGGTCAGCGAATCGAGTGATATGACGTTTACCGCTACTTGTCCGTATACAATCCCTCCGACATAGGCGGTCACCTGGGTTGTGCCAGCAGTTTTCCCGACCACTTTCAAATGACCGTCTTCATTGCTAACTGTGGCAATGTTCGGATTGGCAGAGATATACGTCAACAAATTTCCGGCGCCCGATGGTACCGTTGTCGCTAGCGGAAATGTTTTCGTCGTCCCACGGGCCACATAATACGGCCCATCAGGAAAGGGTTCCGAGCAATAATCAAGCACCCCGATCTTCACGGAGTCGGTAAACGGGCCTTTAACAGGATTATCAGCGGCGCCTGTATAGTCGACTTGCACCTGCGCGCCTAGTCCGCTCTCCACCCCCTCGACATAAAACATTGTCGGGGGGAATTGACCCTGTGCGGTGTTCCAGGTGAAGCTCTGCCCCTCAACTCCATCGATCCAGGTTTCCAAGCCACCTGTCAGCGTGAGCGTCAGCTCAAACTGGCCAATATATGGAACAGTCAGGGCTACCGGTAAGGAGTCATTAAGCATCATCGCCGTTCCGGGGTCCTGCTTTTTCTCTTTCGTCAGACCAGCGGCATCTAAACGTAAGTCATAGACATAAAACTGCTGGCCGCCCAACTCGATCCCATCGATTTTGTCACTGACGCTTCCTCCCGCAAAGTAGCCGGCATCCGGAGATGCTTTCACGGTGTACCCGCTCGTGGTCCGTACGATGCTGATGTCACCGCTGACGGCATACGTGATTTGTGACGCATATTCGGCTGGGCTTACGGTAATGGGAATATCTTTCGACTCGCCGGCACGCAGATAATAATACCCTTCCCACGCTCCCTTGTAAAAATCAGGGGAAACCGTCACCAGCGCCACCGTCGTGGAGGCGGAGGTCGTGTACCCATCCGCAAATGTCAGCGAAGCAGTGACCTCGTATGATCCCGGCGTCCAAATACTTACCGACGTGCCCGCGCCGCCATCTCCTCCACCCCAAAGGGTATCCGGCCAGGCAACCATCCCGGCGCCTTGCGAAGAATCCGTAATCGTCGCCGTCCACGGGTTATCCTCCGCACCTGTCACCTGGACCGTGAGCGTCGGATTTTCGTACATCGTGACATAAGGGGTATTGGACGTCAGCGTGACCTGTGGAGTGGCCGAGGCCACCAGCGCGAACGCGAAGACAGTCCATGCGAGGCACAGGGCACGCAACACGGTGCGTGAGCTAAGCAGGGTTCCGTTCAGCGATTGATCGCAGGATGTGCCATACAGTGGGATGTCATGGGACAAGAGGCCGAAATGAGAGGGAGACCCCCCAGTGCGCGCAGTACAGACGTCTTGCCAACATGACTTGTCGCCCATACTGCAACGACACTACAAAGTCTTATTTAATATAGCGAGCGTTTGAAAAGCTGTCAAGCGCTATATGAAAAAAGTTCCATCCTGTCTCCCGGAGACAGGATGGAACTCGACCCCTATCCTACATCGTTAGTTACGCTCGCCCGTTACGGCACGCGCGAAAAGCGCATGGCGCCTACCTCTCCAGGGGCCAGGTTGAGCGTCATTTCGGCGGTACTGATCGGGCTGCCGGCGGTGCGGCCAATTTCTGTCCACTGTCCCGCGACCCAGCGCTCGATCAGGTAGGTGCCGGGTTGGGTCGGCGCACAGCTGGTATTTCGAGGACAATGTAATGGGCAGCTTGTTGGACATATTGAAGTCCATCCGGCAGGTGAATTTACACAATATCCGCAGCTAAGATATACACTATTTTCTCGCTTTATTTTCGCGTTGGCACACTCCCACTCGGTTTTAACGGTGTCGCAGGGCTTTTGGCCTCGCGCAGGGCGCGGCGCACGCGGGTCACCATGGGGTACTCGGGCGCATATCTGGTGAGCAGGTCTACCCAGCGTTGCGCGGTGGGCAGGTCGCCGGCGGCGAGCGCGGTGTGCGCGAGCCAGCAGAGCGCTTCCACGGGTTGCGGGGGAAGCGGCGTGGCGCTGATAAGGCGCGTGGCCACTTCCGCGGTGTGCTGCTGGTCGCCTGCCTGGCGGAAGGCAGCCACGGTGAGGGCGATGACGCGTGTGTCCGGCGCGCCGTAGCGGGCGCGTTGCTGCAAGACCGCCCACGCTTTGTCCGGCGTGCCTTGCCGCAGGTACTCCTCCGCCAGCAAGCTGGCGGTCGCCATGTCGTTGGGGGTGCCGGCGGCGTTTTCGAGCAACGCTTGCGTCACGGCGAGCGCGCGCGTGCGATCGCCGGTGGTCACCAACAGGCGGGCGTAGATCACCCGCACGGCATCGGCGCTGGGATGGCCGGGATGGGTGTCGAGGTAGCGTCCCAAGGCCGCGACGGGCGGATCGACCAGTCCCGTCTCTTTCATGAGTCCGGTTAGATAGCTCTCCACTTGCGCGGGAGGACAGGTGACGTCGTCCAACAGGAAGGTGAGGATGCGGTCCGTCGCATCACGCTGGCCTTGCGCGAGGCCGACGGCGGTCAGCTGCACGAGGATGCGCACCGTCCAGGTGTCGCGCGGGTGCTTGCCCATGACCTGCAGCAACTGCTGCGTGGCCTTGTCGTATTGACGGCACTGGCGATAGGCGGTGGCGAGCTGCACTTGCGCCTCTTCAAGGGGTTTGGTGAAGGGCCAGGTCGGGAGGGTCACCACGGTTTCCCAGGCTTTCACCGCCGCGCTCCAATCCCCCACCTGCATGGCTTGTTCGCCGAGACTCCAGAGCTGATCCTGCCGTGCCAACTGCGCCTGCGCCAGGGTGGTGAGGCAGAGCAGCATGCCAAGCAGCAGCAACGTGCGCGCGAGTGCCTGCATTATTTGCCCCCCTTCAACTGATCGATCTTGCGCAGGGCCGCCACGACGGCGCTGGAATCCGGGTAGCTGTCGATGACCTTTTGGTAGGCCGCGAGCGCCTCGGGCAGATGAGCGGCTTGCTCGTGGCAGCGCGCCACTTTATACTGCCAGACCGGGCAGAGCGCGTGCGTCGGCTGGCTGGCGAGGAGTTGCGCATACCAGGTACCCGCCTGCTGGTAGCCGCTCGCGGTCCCGAGTTGGAAGGCGGAGTCCGCGAGCCAGGCGAGTGTCTCCGGCGACGGCTGGCGTTGGCCGATCTTGGTGAGTATGGCTTCGACGTCTTTCGTCCGCCCGGCGCTCTGGTACATGGTCACCAGCGACGCCAACACGGTCGGAATGCGCGCGTCAGATGGATAGGTCGCGATGAGGTCGAGCCACGCGTGCTCGGCCTGGGCCTCCAGCGCCGTGCCATTCTCGCCCCGCACGCGCGCCGTCAAGGCCAGCCGTTGCGCCCACTGCGCCTGCAGGTACAGCAGCGTCGAGCGCGAGAGCTGATCCACCGGCAATTGCGTCACGAAGCGGGCGTAGGCCGGATACCAGTCCGCGGCGACGGTGGCGTTGACCAGGCGATCCCGCACCAGGGGGAGCACGCGATCGGCGGCGAGCAGCGGCGTGGCCGTCCACGACTCTTCACACTGGCGTTTCAAGGTGGCCACCTGTTCGGCAGTCAGGTTCGGCGCCAGCAGCATGCGATTGACCGCTCCATAGAAGACGGCAAGATAGGTCCCCTGCTCATTGAGTGCCTGGTCGGGTTGTCCCATCGCCACCAGGGTCGCGTTGAGGCCGGTGTGCAGGCTGGTCACGGTGTCCTGCTGGCCCGCCAGGGATAACGCCTGATAGATGCGCGGGGCCAGGGAGAGGGCGAGGGGCACGTCGTTCGGGTTCTTCGCTTGTTGCAGCGTGCGGATCACCGCCATGCCGTCGGTGAGGAATTGGCTCGGCTGTGTTTTTTCGATAGCGCCCAACTGGGCGGCGCGATAGGCGGTGTTTTCTGCCTGCAGTTGCTCGGGGGTGGCGACCTTGGCGAGCGCCGTTTGCAGTTGCGCATGCGTCGCCTGCACGTCCTCCAGGTGGCCGGCGGCTGCCAGCGGGCCATAGGTACGCCGGGCGATATCGAGCAGGAACGGTACTTCCGCTACGGTGAGTTGGCGTCCGCCAACGGTGAGCAGCGCCAGCGTCTCGCTTTGGAACTGGGCGGGCAGGGTCTTCTCCAGCGCGGCCAGGCGCGCAGTGTAGTACTGGATCTTCTCCGCTACTTGCTGGTCCGGGGTCCCGAATTTGGCCACCCAGGCGGCGAGTTGCTCGTGCGCCGTCTTCGCCTCGGCCCCGCGCCCGGCGATGTAGAGCGGCCCGTACGCCCGTCGCCCGAGGTCGAGGAGAAACAGGAGATCACCGGGGGTGACCGGGCGGGCGGGGGCGAACTGCGCCAACGCCTCGGTGAGGAAGGCGGGCACATCGGTGCGCTCCAGGCTCCCCAGACGGACGGTCAGATAGGCCAGTCCCTCCACCCGGGCCGGTTCCGCTTGATTCATGGTCGTCAGTGCGCTTCGCAGGCCCGCATGCAGCGTGTCCGCCGCCGCGCCCTGCCCGCTCGCATAGAGCGCGAGATAGACGCGTGGCGCCAGGCCGGCAGCAAGTTGGGCCTCCGGCCAGCTCTGCGCCGTTTTCGCGGCCGCGAGCACGCCTTGCGCTTCGGTGAGGAACTGCGCGGGGGCCGTGCGTTCCAGGTTCCCCAAGCGGGCGGTCAGGTAGGCTTGGGCTTCCAGGCGTGCCTGCTCCGGTTGATTCATGGTCGTCAATGCACTTTGCAGGCCCGCATGCGCCGCCTCGGCGTCCGCGCCCTGCCCTGCCGCAAAGAGCGCCGGGTACACGCGCGGGGCCAGACTCACCGCCACCTGCGCCTCAGACCACACGCGCGCCGTCTTGGCGGTCGTCATGATCTGCGTGGCCTCGCGCAAAAATTGGGCGGGCTGGCTCTTTTCCAGGTTGGCCAGGGAGACCGTCTGATACTGGATGTCGTCCGCTTGCGCCGCCTCGGGCAGCTTAGCCTGCAGCAAGGCGGTCTTCAGCTTTTCGTGCAATGCTTTCGCGTCCGCCGGACGGCCAGTACTGAGCAGCGGACTATACATGCGCCGTGCCAGGTCTTGCAAGCCGGGGGCCTCGGCCGCCGTCACCGGGTGGTCGAGCGTCACCAGGGTGTGCGCTTCCGTGAGGAATTGCGTGGGATCGCTCTTTTCCAGGGCGGCCAGGCGCAGGGGCTGGTAGACCTGATCGTCTTTTTGTGCGAGGTCGGAGAGATTGGCGGCGCGCAAGGCGGTGCTGAGGGCCTCGTGGACGCGCTGCGCCTCGGCCAGTTTGCCGGCGGTGATGAGCGCGGGATAGAGGCGCGGCGTCACGCTGGCGCCAAACTGCAGCTCAATGAGCGGCGAAGCGCCGGTCAAGGCGCTGACCAGGGCGCTCGCCTGGGTAAGGAACAGCGCCGGTTGCAGCTTCTCCAGGGCGTTGAGCTGGGCGGCACGGTACAGAAACGCTTCTGCCTGTACCTGGTCGGCGGTGGCCATTTTGGCGAGCGCCGCTTGCAACTGTTCGTGCACCGGCTTCAGCTCATCGGCACGGCCGGCGACCGTGAGCGGGCCATAGGTGCGCCGGGCGAGATCGAGCAGGAACGGCACTTCGCTGAGCATGAGCTGACGTCCGCCGACCGTCAAGTGCGCCAAGGCCTCGGTTTGAAACAGGGGAGGCTGTGTCTTTTCCAGATAGGCCAGACGCGCGCCGAGATACAGCGTCTTCTCCAGCAACTGCTGGTCCGCGGTCCCGAGTTTGCCCATCCAGGCGGCGAGTTGCTCATGCGCGGTCTTCGCCTCGGCCCCGCGCCCGGCGGTGTAGAGCGGCCCATAGCTGCGGCGCGCGAGGTCGACCAGAAAGGGCAGATCGCCGGTGGTCACCGCCCGCGTGGCAGTGAACTGCGCAAGTGCCTCGGTGAGGAAGGTGGCCGGATCGGTGCGTTCCAAACTGCCCAGGCGGGCGGTCAGGTAGGCCAGCGCTTCCAGGCGCGCCTGTTCCGGTTGCGACATGGCCTTGAGGGCGGCTTGCAGGCCCGCGTGCACGGTGTCGACGTCCCCGCCCTGCCCGGCGGCGTAGAGCGCCGGGTACACCCGTGGGGCCAGGCCGGCGGCCACTTGCGCCTCGGGCCAGGCCTGGGCGGTCTTGGCCGCAGCCAACACCACTTTCGCCTCGCTCAAGAATTGGGTCGATTGGGTTTTCTCCAGCGTCGCCAGATACGCCGTCTGATACTGCACCTCGTCCGCTTGCACCGTCTCGGGCAGGTTCGCCTGCTGCAAGGCGGTCTTCAGGCGCGCATGCAGCGCTTTCGCATCAGCCAGACGTCCGGCGTTCAACAGCGGCGTATAACTCCGCCGCGCCAGATCTTGCAGCACGAGCGCCTCAGTCGCCGTCACGGGATGGTCGAGCGTCAGTTGGGCTTGCGCTTCCGTAAGGAATTGCGCGGGATCACTCTTCTCCAGCGTGGCCAGGCGCAGTGGCTGGTAGCGCAGCTCTTCCTGCTGCGCCAGGTCCGGGAGGTTTGCCGCGCGCAGGGCAACAAGCAGCCCGTCATGCAGCCGCTGCGCCTCGGCCAGTTGCCCGGCCGCCACCAGCGTCGGATAGAGGCGCGGGGTCAGGCTGGCCGCCACGCGCAGGTCGGCGGCGGGCGAGGTCGCGGTGACCCCGGCGACGAGCGCGCGCCCTGCGGCGGCGAATTGGGCGGGCTGGGTCTTTTCCAACAGCGCCAGGGCGAGGGTCTGATACTGAAACTCGTCGGCTTGCACGGCGTCAGGCAGCTTTGCCTGCAATAAAGCCGTCTTGAGCCGCTCGTGCACGGCCTTGGCGTCCGCTTGCCGTCCCGCCGCGAAGAGCGGCACATACATGCGTCGTGCGAGATCCTGCAGGCCGATCAATTCCGTGGCGGTCTGCGGCTTATCGAAGGTCATCAGCGTCTGTGCGACCGTCACAAATTGCGCAGGATCGCTCTTTTCCAGCACGGACAAACGCAGCGTCTGATAGCTCTGCTCATCTTTCTGCGCGAGGTCCGGGAGATTGGCGGCGCGCAAGGCGGTGATGAGGGCCTCGTGGACGCGCTGCGCTTCGGCCAGTTTGCCGGCGGTGATGAGCGGGGGGTAGAGGCGCGGGGTGAGACCGGCGCCCACTTGCAGATCGACGACCGCTGACGCGCCGGTCAAGGCGCTGACAAAGGCGCTCGCCTGTGTGAGAAACTGTACGGGTTGCTGCTTTTCCAGCACCGCAAAACGGGCGTTGATGAACTGCGCCTGCTCCCCTTGCCGCTGCTCGAGCGTCCCCCATTTCGCCAATAGCGGCTGCAGGGCGACATGAAGGCGCGTGGCGTCGTCCGCGCGGTTGACGCTATACAGCGGTCCATAGACGCGGCGCGCCAGATCGAGCACAAACGGCAATTCTCCCGGGGCCACCGTGCGCGTCTCCAACGCCAGTTGCGGGAGGGCTTCCGTCACAAAGCGCGTCGGATCGACCCGTTCCCAATAGGCCAGCCGTGCGGTGAGATAGCCTTGTGCTTCCACGCGGGACTGATCCGGCTGATTCAAGGTTTTCAATGTCGCTTGCAGGCCGTCATGTAACGCCAGGGCGTCGTCCAACTGCCCATTTTGACAAAGGGCGAGGTAGACGCGGGGCGCTAGCGCCAGCGCTTGCTGGAGCTCGGTCGGCGTCTTCGCCGTTTTTGCGGCGACCAGCACGGCGCGTCCTTGCGTCAGGAAGAGCTGCGGTTGTGGTTTTTCCAGGGCATTGACTTGCGCCAATTGATAATTCAGGGTATCGGCTTGCTGCTGCTCGGGCGTGCCGCTTTTCGCGAGCAGCGCCTGCAGTTGCTCATGCACGGCGGTGATCTCGCTCCCCCGTCCGAGCGTGACGAGCGGCCCATAGACCCGCCGCGCCAGATCCGTGAGGAAGGCCGCCTCGTTGGGCACGCCGGGGCGCACGCCGCCGGTCAAGAACGGCAGCGCCTCGGTGAGGAATTGCGGAAGACTGGTGCGTTCGCAATAGCCCAAGCGGGCCGTCAAGTAGCCCAGTTGCTCGACTTTGGCCTGTTCAGCTTGTCCGACGGTGGGCAGCAGGCGCTGCAGCGCCTCGTGTCCGCGTTGCGCGTCCTCCAGGGAGCCGGCGGCGCACAACGCCAGGTAGATGCGCGGCGCGAGCGTCGTGGTCAGTTGCAGCTCGGGCCAGGTTTTGGCGTCGGGCACGGCGGCGAGCAGAGCGCGTCCGGCCGTGACACACTGTTGCGGCTGCAGCTTTTCCCAACCCCCGAAGACGGCGACACGGTAGGTGAACGTTTCGCCCGCTTGCCAATTATTCGGGTTCTGAAAGGTTCCGCACGTCGTCTGAAAGCTCTCGTGCAGCGTCTTCGCCGCCTCGAACTGGCCGTTTAGCGTCAACCGGATATACGCGCGTGCCAGGAAGTCATAGGCGAGCTGCAATTCGGGCACGGTGCGCGCCGCGGCGAGCGACGCCGTCACTTCGCGCACCATGGTGTCGGGCTGGGTGCTTTCCAAATAGGGCAGGCGCGCGCGGGCGTAGACATTCGTCTCCGTCCACGCCCAGTTATTCGGATTATTCAGTCGCGCGTAGGCCTGTTGCAGCGCCTCGTGCGCCTGCGTCGCGTCAGTCGCACGCCCCAGCGTGAAGAGGCGCGGGTACACGCGCGCCGTAATCTCGGTCGGCACGCGGAGGTCTTCCAGGTTGGTGGTCGTGCTCGTCGCACGAATGAGTTGCAGCGCCTCCGTCAGGAAGAGCTCCGGCTGCGTGGCCTCCAGTGTCGTCAGCCGCCCACGCAGATAGGCGGCGGTATCGGTGACCGGCCAATCGGTGATGCTCAACTCGGCACAGCGTTTCAGCACGGTCTCATGCGCGCGCTGCGCCTCCCCTCCCCGCCCGAGTTGCAGCAAGGGGACGTAGACTTTGGCGGCCAGTTGCACCGGCAGTTGCAGGTCGGGACGGGTGGCGGCGCTGGCCAGGCGCTCGACCACCGGGAGCGCTTCACTGAGAAACCGTGTGGTGTTGACACGCTCCAGCCCGGTCAGGTAGACGCCCAGATCGGTGTCTTGCAAGCCGTTGGGATTATGCTGCTGCGCAATGAGGGCTTGCACACGAGTCGAGATGGCCTTGGCCTCGTCATACTTGCCCGCGGTGAGCAACACGGGGTAGAGCCGGCCCGCGACGGTGATGCGCCAGCGCAGGTCATCGAGCGGCACGGGGGTACCGGTGGCGGTGATAATGGCTGTCGCCTCGCTGATAAACTTGGCGGGGTCGCTCTTCTCATAATAATTCAAGCGCAGCAGTTGCACGCGCGGCGTCGAGTTCGGCGGCAGCAGGTCACGTGTGGTCACCGCGTCGAGCATGGCGAACGCTTTGTCCGGCATGGTGGGGGCAGTCAGCACAAAATAGGCCTCCGCCGCCTGCCAGAGGGTATCGGATTTCGGCCAGCGTTGACAGATGAGCGTCCACAGCGGTTCCCCGTCCGTCCGCCGCCCCAGCGCCAGATAACATTTAAAGAGCAGTACGGTGGCTTCCGGCTGGTATTTACTGGCAGGAAACTGTTGGCGGAAGGTCTCCAACACCGGCACGGCATCGCCATACAGTTGTTGTTGCACGGCGACGCGGGCGCGGCCGATGAGCATTTCATCCGGCGAGGGTTGCGCGCACACGGGGAGCGTGGTCCAGCAGAGAAGCAGGCACAGGCCCCACAAGCAGAATGTACGGAGAGACAGCGCACACGGCGTCATGATGATTCCTTTCCACGGGCATCGGTCAGGTCGGTTTACAGTCATGGACCTCCGGCAGAGCCGGAGGCTTGATGTTGTGTATCGCGCAAAGCGGTGTACTGTTACTTGGCGATGCGCCTCGTCAGTGATCCCATCCAGGCTAGTGTTTCCGGCCGGGGATAGCCGGGCTATGGCCCTGTTCCAGACAGTGCTAAGGACTTTAAGTTGGGCTGGTGTCAACAGCACTGTCTGGAACAGGGCCCAAGCCCGGCTATCCCCGTGTGCTTTGATAGGGCAACCACGCACGAAGGCATTCCGCTGCTTTCCGTGTGTGAACGATGACAGCACACGCAGAGCGCCGCATGATCAGTCCCGGAACTGTCACACGCTGGGAGTATCCCCGGCAGAGCCGGGGGTTTACCCTGGATTAATAATAATAGTTAGCGTTGTGCTTCCCTGGGCACCCAGGCGGCGTTGTCAAAGCGCAGCGTCGTGCCACCGGGGTTCAGGCCCAGCCCATAGGCGCGCAGGGCCGCCTCGGTGGTCCATTCGGCGATGACCAGTTCCTCGACCGCGAGGATCGTGGGCGTCGCGCCGGTCGTCTGCGCCACCGCGCGGGCGAGCAGGCCGCCGACATCCGCGTCGAGGGTCTGCCAGTGGCCATCGGCGACGACGGGCAGCGCCCCGGCCGGGGTCACGCCGGGATCGGACGTCTTCGGCGCGGTCAGCATGATCTCATACCAGTGCCCCTGCACCCGCGCGTAGAGATTGACCTGCGCCCCGGCATCGAAGGCATACTCCAGATGGCAGTAGGGCGTGGCCAGCAGATCACGCGGCGGCGGTAGCGAGACCGCACAATCACCCGCCGGGTAGCTATTGGTGACGGCGAGATACGTCTTGGCCTGCCCCGGCGCCGTCGTGCGCACACGCTGCAGGCGGCCGGTGAATCCGCTGCGGCCTGTCCAGCCGTCAAAGCCACGTTCGAACGAGGCGGGGGTGACGGTGCGCCCCGCCACGGTAATCGGCAGGATTGGCAGCGGGGATAACTCCGGCGCGGGAGCCAGGGGCAGCGCCGCCTGCGGCGACCCCGGCGTCATCCGCTCGGCCGACAGGTTGACGCGCCCGAGCATGATGCCATTATTCAGCGACCAGAGGCCGACATAGCCGCCCGGCAACGGGTCGGGATCGACGTAGGTAAAGGCCAGGCTGTTATCCAGATAGACGCGCAGCGCCGCGCCGCGTTTTTCCAGGCGGGTGGCGAACCATTGCCGGTGGCCCGCGTTGCCGGTCGGCAGCAGGTGTTCCAACGCGGTACTCGTCTGCACGACCACGCCGTTGCGCAGCAGCATAGTGGTGCGCTGCCCGTCGCGCAGCCCGGCGCGAATGACGGTGTAGCCGCGGTTCAGGTGCGCGCCGTCCGAACAGATCGTCACGTTAAAATCGCGAAAACGTTGCGCCTCGCCTTCCGTCATATTGTCATACTGCATCTTCACGCCCAGGTAGGCTTCCACCGTCTGGTCGCCATCCAGGCGCAGTTTGCTCCACACGGTGGGCGTGCCCGCGCCGAAACCGCCGTACCAGTTCCACTTCGGCTGGCAGGAGTAGCGCGCCATCACTTTCCACACCCCGCTCTGCGTGAGCCACCCCACCGGCGCGGTCTCAAAGGTCTCTTGCCGCCGGCTTGAGGCGATTTGCACGTAGGCGGCGGGTAGGCGCGCGTCGGTGACGGTGAAGCCGATGTGCGGCGTCTGCAGCGGTTGCGGGTCGCGGTAGACCAGCACGCGTGTCTCGGCAAGCACCTCCGGTTCCCCGACGCAATCGGCGGGATCGAGGGCTTGCGCGCGCACGATCAGATACGCGCCCAGGCGCTCAATGCGCAGCAGCGAGTGCTCGGTGACGGGAAAGGCGTAGCTGCCGAGCAATGCCTGCCGTCGCCAGCACTGGAGGCGGCCCCCCACCCCGTCCCGCTCAATGCGCAGGCGATAGCCGGAGGCGAGGTCATCATCGCTCGCCAGGATAAGCGTTTGCCCGGCGAGCAGTGTCGGGGTGATGGGTAGCGTGATGCGCACGTCCCCGTAGTGCCCGCCTTTATGCCAATACAGTCCCGGCGTACTGGTCGGATAGGGGGCGGCGGGGCCAATGACGTCATGCGCGGTGCCCAGCGGGGTAATCGCCGCGGGCGGGGTGAACGCCGGGGTCCAGTCCGATTCGGCGCTCGCCCAGGTGAGCAGCCATTTATCGCGATTGAAGCCCGCGTGTACCTGCCAGGCCTGCCAGCGCTCCGGCAGTGGCGTCACGCGGAAGCGTTGCACCTGCACGCCGGGGGTCAGCGCCTGGACCCCGGCGCGGTCCACCTGCAGCGCCGGATCATACACGTGCAGCGTGCGCGCGCCGTTCGCCAGACAGACCAGGTAGGGCCCATCGCGCTCCACGCGGAGATCGACCCACTGTCCGGTCGGGAGGCCGTGCGCGTCCCGGTCCACCGGCGTATCCTCGCGCGCCGACGTGCTGGGCGCCAGCGTCTGGGCCGTGGCGGAAAGCGTCCAACTGTAACCCGTGCCCTGGCCCGTCGGCTGCAGCAGCAGGCGCGCCCGCCCATTCGCCGGCAGCCAGAGACGCGTCGACACCGCTTGCCGTTCGCCCGGCAGCACGGGGGTGAGCCAGCTCCCCGCCGTCACGGCGGTGAGCGTGTCGTCCGGGGTGGCGGTCCAGGTCCCCGTCTTCGTCGTTTGAAAGGGGGAGGTGCTCAGCCCGTCCACTGTCTCCCACGGCTCCACGCGCACGTCATCGAAGAGGATATAGCTCGTGGTGCGCATGGCGTCGGCGGCGTCGTTCGTCACCTGGCCGGTCTTGACATCTCTAAAGAGGAACATGGAGGCGGTGACGTCGTCCAGCGTCGGGCGCTGCGGATGCACGGCCCCCAGCGCGTAGAGGCCGATGCGCCCTTCAACCGAGCCGGGATTGGGCACGTCGCAGAGCAGCACGCCATCGACGAGCACTTGCACGCGCTGCCAGCTCAGGTTGAGGCGCAGGGTATACCACTGCTCCGGGTCAAAGCCGCCCGCGTGGGTGGCGAGCACGCGCGCCTGGCCTGCCACTATGGCGACGAGTTCGGCGCGTGGGGTGGCGGCGGTACGCGGCGTCCAGCGGAAGAGCAGGTAGTTCTTTGTATCCTGGTAGGCGGCGAGCAGGCCGACTTCGCTCTCGTAATCCGGGCGCACGGCCGCCTGCACAGCGTAACGATCCCAAAAGGCGGGCACCAGCGAATCGTTGGCCACCACCCAGGAGGGCCCGACCCCGGTGTAGAGGTACCAAAAGCCGTTGGTCGTGGTCTCCGCGCTGGGGAAGCAGCTCAACTGCCAGGGATTGACCAACCGTGCGCCGGTATGCGGATCGGTCGGCTGCTGGCCGGGGTTGTCGCGCTGCTGATAGGACGCCACCTGCCAGACATCGTCGTCCACCCATTCACCACGAAAGGAAGCGAGGAAACGGTCGATGCCTTCCGGACGCATAAAATCATCGCCAAAGACGCCGGGCGCCACGCGGCGATAGCGCGCCTCGCGCAGGCGCACCCCCACCGGCACTGCGGTAAACGCCACCGTCCCCTGACTCGCCGCGGGCAGCGGCGCGGTGAAGCACAAGCGGTGATTCAGCAACACCGCCACCGTCCCCACCCGACGCTTCAGCGTGAGGGTCGAAGGCGTCCCCGCCATCCCCGTCCACGCCACCCGCCGCAGCACCGTCGCCACACCGCCGTCCACCCGACTCCACACCAGCGCCTCCCGCCCCACCGAGAGCGTCGCCCGCCCCTCCACCGCCAACACGCACACCGCCCCCGGCGGCACGCTCCCCGACACCTGCCAGGTGATGTCATAGGCCGGGTCCAATGCGGCAGGCAGATCGGTGATCGCTGGCACAGGCGTCGCTGCCTGCACGAGGACCGTGAGGCCGAGCAGCAGCGTGATCGCCAGGAAAAGACTGTCAAAAGTTCGGTGCATAAAGGTGCGATGATTCTTTCTGTTAAGCGTTCCGTCGCAAGTCATGGCAGACAGACTTTTGTATTGTACCAAAATGTCCAAACAGAAGATAACCCTGGCAGATCCCCCGAACACACCGGCAGTGCAGGTTGGGACAGCGCTCTTGGTCATGTTGCAGGCCGCCATCGCGCACGTTCGCCCGACGTTCGGTTGACATCTCTGTCACTTCAGCACGATATGCGTGCTAGCGCATGGCAGGCATAGTGCTCCCTTGTGCAATGAGATGATTTTATGAGGAACTTCAGCCCGGGCGAGTCTGCCCTGAGCACCCTCATCATGGGCGCGTGATGGCGTACAGATGATGGCTTGCGCCACCGGCCTCACGATGCACAATTTTGGTATCATGCCGTATCCAGATGATTAGCGTACGAATATCAGTTATCACATTCGAGCCGACGAATCCTGTTTGCCACTAGATCCGTATCTCGACGACAACACCGTTAATATATCCTATCGACTATCTTGGTCAATGTAATTATCAAATAATGATGACATACCACCATAGTGTCGTCATTACTTCCCCTGTGTCATCCGCCAGGTGGACCAGCGCGTGCGCTCTTCGCCGAAGGTCTGTCCGGTGATGGCTTGGAGGGCGATGGCGGCGTTGTGCCGTGGGAGGGGGTTGTCATCGCCGAGCAGGGTGATGAGGGGGTCGATGGCCGAGGTTGCTTTGAGTTTGCCCAGCGCCTCGGCGACCGCCGCGTGCAGGGTGTGGTCGAGCACTTCGCTCAATTGCGTGATCAGCGCCGGCACGGCACGGACATCGCCCAGTTCTCCCAGCGCCTGGGCGGCGGCGGTACGCGCTTTGGGCGACTGGTCGGCAAGCATGGCGAGCAAACGCTCCACGGCAGTGACGTCATGTCGCGCGCCAAGCATCTGGGCCGCTTGCGCGCGTACCGAGGGCGCGGCATCCTGGAGCAACGGATAGAATGTGCTGTTCGGCACGCCCGTCTTCTGATTACCGAGACTTTGTATGGCGACGCACCGCACGACCGGCGCCTGATCGCGCAGCGCGCGCATGAGCGCGTCAATGGCCGCCGGACTGGCGTAGAGACCCAGTGACTTTGCGGCGGACCCGCGCACCCGTTCCGGTTGCGCGGTATCCGTCAGCAGCGCACAAATCGACGGAATCGCCCGGGGGTCGCCGATACGCGCCAGGGCATACACGGCGACGCGGCGCATGTTGAACGCCGGGTCAGCCACTAATGGCAGTATCGCCTCCACGGCCTGCTGATCATGAAACTCGCCGAGCGCCGAGACGGCGGCCAGTTGGAAGATCGGGTCCTTCTCCTCGGCGAGGGCGAGGCGCAAGGGGGCGGCGGCTCGTCTGTCCCCAATCGCTTTCAGGGCGGCGGCCGCGTCCACTTGCTCTTTCGGTACTTTGAGTAAGGGCAGAATCAAATCAACCGTTGGGAGATCTTTCCACTCACCGAGCGCGCGCAGGACGAACGAGCGCACGAGGGGCGAGCGGTCGTGCAGCATGCCACGCAATTGCGGGGCCGTCGACGGATCATGCTGGTGTTGTAGCCCCAATACCGCCGTGAACCTGATCTCTTCCGAGGGATCACTCAGCGCCTGCAGCAATACCGGCTGCGTGCGCGGCGTCGCGTAATCCCCTAAGGCGACCAGCGCCTGTTTGCGCAGACTGACATCCGGATCGCGCGCCAGCGCCAACAGGGTATCCAGTAATTCGTCGCCCCGCATCTGCGCGAGGGCAAAGACGGCCGATTTCCGTACGGCCTGGTCGCCGTCCGTGAGCAGCGCTCGCACCGCCATGCCGGCACGCCGATCAGCGATCACCCCAAGTGCGCTTGCCGCTTCCTGGCGAACGCTGGCATCCTTATCGGTCAACGCGGTACAGATATAGGGCGTGGCCCGGCAATCACGTAACAAGGAGAGCGCATGGAGCACCGTCACCCGAATACTGGCATCCGGATCGGCCAGTAAACGCGCCACAGCGGGGATGCAGCGGCCACTGCCGACAGCGGACAAGCGCCGGATCGTTTCGAGACGCATTTCGGGATCGGCGTCACTCAACAGGGGCAGTATCGCTTGTTCGAACAGCAGATGCTGTTCCGGTGGCACACTCGTCAGGGCCGCCTTGCGTTCTTTCGCGTCCCCCTGCTTTAGCGCTGCGAGCACTGACTCGGCGCCACCATATGCGGAGAGCCGTCCCAGCGAATAGAGCGCCACCTCGTGAAGATTCTCTGCCTTATCTCCGGACGTCAGCAGCGCCTGGAGCGGGGGCACGGCCCGCGGATCATCGAGCGACCCCAGGGCACTGGCCGCCATCACGCGCACTTCATCCACCGGATCGGCGAGCGCGCGAATGAGGGCCTCAGTCGCCGTGCGATCCCCAACTACATACAATGCTTGCGCGGCTTGTGACCGTACATCGACTTCCTCATCGCTTAAGGCGTGGGTTAAGGCGGGTTGCGGGCAGCGTTGATACGATACGATCCCTAACGCGTATGCCGTCATGCTGCGCACATCAGGGCTGGGGTCATGCAGCAGCGTCTCGTTCAAGCGTTCACGTGCCTCGGGGAAGTGCCCCTCGCCGAGTTTTGTCGCCCCCTGCTGACGTATAACCGCGTCCTCATCATCCAACGCTTGCAGCAGTGCCCGGTACCATATTTCGCGGGGTGACGGCGCCGTGGGCGCCGGTTCGACCGCCGGACTCGCGCCTTGTGACGCCGGTGGCGCCGCGCCCCACACGGCAGATGCGCCATGCAGCGCGCAGAGAAGCATCAGGACGCCGCATACGCGCCCAATGGATAGTTGTCGCACGAACGATTACCCCACGGTTGATTTTACACGCTGTCACATAATACCCGCTAAGGTCCCTGCACAAGTCTGGGCAAGGAGGCTTAGCGGGTTGTACCAAAGATGGCAGTTGAAGGCATGCCTGATCCCGATCCGTTTGGTGTTCAGTCCCCTGCTCCCGCAGGGAGAAATACCGAGTATGCGGGAGCAGAACCAACTGAGACGCGGGTCAGCATGGCGCAAAGCACCTTAAAAAACACCATGCGCATGCATGCCCGCTACATCGTCTCATCGACAATTGGGGTAATCACGTCAGTGCCATACCGGAAATTCTGGACGGTCAGATACGCCGACCCATAGGCATAGGTATTACCGGCAAGCAGGATCGCCGTATACTTATAGCACTGCCAATAGTAGACGGTTTCTGGTGTCGGTATCGGGTACGCCGGGCCGAATGGAAAGGAATACTCCATGACCTTTTGACCGGCCTTAAAACTAAGTGATCGCGGATACGGTGAGAACTGCCAATACTCTTCGAGAGGGTTCAATGGCCCATCACGCCGCCCGTATAACACCACCTGGTTACTAACCTGTTTGCCCGCGACCGACACGGTAATCACGCCATACATGTTCGGTGTCGGCAAATACTCGCGATTGACATTATTTTGCGCCAAGCCAATCCCGACGGTTGTCCCCTTGGTGAAGGCGCCATCACCCGCACCGTCCGCCGCGCGCGCTGTGCTCCCGGCGAGTAGGCAGAGCGTGAGTGCGCACAGCCACGCTGCCAAAGTTCGATAGTTTCTCATTGCATATCCTCCTGTCTTGCATAGAGTCGAGCTGCCTGACCGAGCGGCGGCTCTGTCACGAGTGGCCGCATGCCTTCAGCTTGAACGCTAAAAACCTCGTACAACCATATCGGCGTCCGTCCGCGCTTCCAGCGGATGGTCGGGATTCGAAAAGTAGGCGTCACGCTCCAGGCATTGTAACCGGAAGAGCTTACTCGTGCGCACGCGCTGCCGTTCTCCGGTGCTGCTGCGCGTCCAACGCACGAGGGTGCGCGCCAATTCTCCACCGATCCCCTGTAATTCCGCCAAGGATAATCGCTTTTTCGCATAACGATCATTGACTTCGAAGGAGAGGTCAATCGCGCCATAATTGACCGCGCACCAGCCGTACAAGCGGTACTGCGCCCAGCCGAAATCCCAGGGCGTGAGCGGATCAGCCACCAGCAAGCCCTGCTTGGTGAGTTCGTCAAAAAAGCATCGATTGATGTCCTGCACCGCAATTTTATTGGGATAACTGATCAACGGACAGACGACGTTCGGCCCTTCGTTCGCCTCCAAGTTATGCACCGACACGGCAATATCGATCACGTGGCCACGATAGACATAATCCGTGAAGTATCTGGCGTAGGCGAGCGCTTCGGGAGACAACGTGGAATTCTCCGCCATGGTATTAAACATCTCTGTCAGGCGATCAAAGACGGAGGCGACACTGCCGTCAGGATCGACCAGCGGAATCAGTATCCATGTCGTATCCTGCCGCAGTGCGCGGGCCTCTGCTGAATCCGCCAACAGAGCGCGTAAGGCGCCCATGACCGCCCAACTCGACGCAGCCTCGGTCGCGTGTTCGCGCCCGGTGATTATGATAGTCCGGTGCGTCGCTGGCGTTGTCTGCTGCGTGCTGTCTTCGAGACGCAGAATCTGCAATTTGCGCCCTTCGCGCGTGGCGCCGATTTCGTCAATGAAGACACCGGGCAACTGCCGTGCTTTCAGGCGCGCGAGGAACGCTTGCTGGTAGGTATAGGTATAGGGCACACGCATGGCGATGGACGCGGAGGGCAACGCAAAGGTCTGCTGCACGCGAAAGATATTGAGCGGCGGCACGGCGGCGGCCGCATCGACGTCACGCCAGGGCATCCAATACTGCCGGTCGGTAGACAGAAACTGTTGGGCTTGCTCGGCGGGTATGACCTGCTGCACCGGCAACTCGCCCATTCCCGCCAGTTTTTCATCGCCGATTTTGCACGGATCACCGGAGATCCAGCGTCCCCGGGTATCTTTATGAAACCACTCGTAGCTTTCATACCGCGTCGGGTCCGCATAGGTCATCAGCGGCAGGAGTCCTTGCCATTTATTCACATCCGTGGTGTTTTTCGCCTCGGGATCAGCCGTGAGGTGAATACCGATGGTCACCTGCTTGCCCACCGGCAGATGGGTAAAGTTACCCGCAAACCAATTATGCACGGGCGTAATTTGCGAAGCCACGACATACTCGGGGGAGATTTCATCGGTGATGGCGAGGTTGAAACCGTCCGCGGGGACGATAGTGATACCCGCCGGCGCCTGGCGTTCTTCAACGGCCAGACCGGCCTGCGTGCATACAAAGACTCCCGCAAGCAGCTGGAAGAACAACAGCCATGCCATCGAAAAGTTACTTCTGTGTGCCACTCCCATTTCACCGCTTCCTCGCAAGTCATCCACTTTACTCTACTTATCATAACGTGTTGTTTCTCTTTTAAGCAATGGGTTGTTTGGTTTTTTTACGACATTACCCATCTACGGCTTGCAGTTTGCTCGTGCGCTTGCTATGATTACATTACTTACCTGCTTGCCTTTAATAACGCGCACGCAGCAGAGCAGCAGTCACCTGCGCTCGCGTTCTGCTGGTTAAGTTTGGGTATCGATTCTACCGCGACGACGGCAAGCAAGTATCGTGCCCGATTGGCGAGAGGTGATCTGTGCAACTATCGCTTTGCCTTGTTTCCGCCGTGATCTGTCTGGCGAGCCTCGCCATTCTTTTCCGGAGAACCTCCCCGAACACCCCGGGACGCCTGGCTGCATGGCCGATCCTTGGGGTGATCTTCTGGGTGCTCGGACGCGCGTTGATCTTCTGGCCGATTGCCCGCAATGTGTTTCCGATCCCCATATGGCTTCCAGCCCTGGTGCTGGCGTGCGGCTACCTCATGGGATGTACGTTACTGCTCTTTGCTGCCGGATACCCGGCCCGCATGCTCCACATACGCCGTGTCAGCTTTGCCCTTATCCCGCTCGGTCTGATCTGGCTCTCCCTGGTATACAGCCAGATCATCGCGGTACACCCGTTCCCGAATGTCTGGCTGTGTTCCTCTGCCTTCGTCCCGGCATTTCGCTGGTGGCTGCTGCTGTGCTGTCTAATGCCATTGCTGGCATGCGCCGGGTACCTACGCCAGGCATATGGCGCGCAACGGCGGCGAATACGCTATGCGCTGGGCGGACTGGCTTTCATCGTTTCCGGCCTGCTCCTCGATCTCTGGTTTCATCATCCCGGTACCGCGTACTCGTATGGCTTCCCCTCCTTTCTCCTCTTGAGTTGTGGCGTATTGACCTTAGGGGGGTATGCGGCGGCTCGCTTGCCACTGCTCGATGGGCGAGTGCTCTTGCGCCCTCTCTTGTCCGGCGGGCTGACTACTGTTACCGTCTTTATGATTTTTCGGGCTTACGCCTTTACGCTCGCCATTCATTGTATGCACTTGTTCCCGTCGTTCACCATAGGGTCGCTGCTACTCATCAGTGAATTTCTCATCGTCTCCGCCTTCTACCCGCTGTACTGCGGATATGCCTGGCTTGTGAACAGTTTTCTCTTGAAATTCCCGTATAACAGCCGCCAGGTGATCGACGCGGTTGGGTCGGTGGTAACATCCGCCAATTCTCGCGCATCGTTAGTCGCCCGCATGTCGC
This sequence comes from Armatimonadota bacterium, assembly GCA_036504255.1. Classification (GTDB taxonomy): domain Bacteria; phylum Armatimonadota; class Hebobacteria; order CAIYQO01; family CAIYQO01; genus DASXVL01. The sequence continues at coordinate 20,352 of DASXVL010000769.1, forward strand.
AGATTGTGTCCGGCACGCTGCGTCCGCAAAGCTGCGCCTTCTATCTTCCGGACGCAACCGGCGTCCACCAGCGCATTGACGGCTCCACGGGCCAGCTAGTTCTCCCAGACCGTCTCGCCCCCACCGCGGGGCTCTTGCTTGCATTGCGTACACGGAAGGTTATTCTGCAGACGGATGGCCTACTGGACCACGCGGACGCACTGGGTGAGGAGATGCAGGCACAAAACATTGCGGTGGCGGTACCGCTGTTTCACGAACAACAGGTGACCGGATGCCTCCTGCTCAGCGAAAAGAGCTCGGGGGACGCCTATCTCCGTGAAGATCTGCGCATGTTGGCCGTCATCGGCGCGCAAACTTCCCTGGCACTCGAGAATGTCCAGCATTTCGAGGAACTGCAGGCACTGAATGTCGGGCTTGAAGAGCGCATTGCCGCCCGCACGTGCGAGTTGGCGGAAGCGAATACCCAGTTGCAAGATGCGGACAGAGCGAAAGACCGTTTCCTGGCCATGGTCTCACACGAACTGCTGAATCCCCTCTCCAGTATCCTCGGATGGGCCGAGATGGGACTCATGACTAACGACCCTGACCGCAGAACGAAAGCCTTGACGACGATTCAGCGCAGTGGACTCCAACAACAACGCTTGATCCGTGATTTGTTGGATACGTCACGCATTATCCATGGCAAACTCACTATCACTCTCCAACCAGTCGACCTCTGGCAGATCGTTTTGGGGGTTATCGAGAGCTTGGATCTTCGCATTCGGGAACGGAACATCACGGTAGAATTGATTCCACCCACAGCGGCCCTCCGACTCTCGGGTGATCCGGCGCGACTGCACCAGGTGATCAGTAATCTGTTGGGCAACGCGCTCAAATTTACCGACCGCGGCGGCCGGATCACCTTCACCGGCGCGCTGCAGGCGGATCATTGCATGTTGACCGTACAGGATACCGGTAAAGGTATCGCCGCGAAGGACTTGTCCAGAATTTTCACCCTGTTCCATCAGGCCTCGGGCGATGAATTAGCCGGTGGATTGGGACTGGGATTGGGATTAGTCAGGGGAATTATGGAATTACACGGTGGGACCGTGACCGCCGCTAGCCCGGGGGAGGGCATGGGCAGCACGTTCACCATTTCGATACCCGCCGCACCGAGTGTGCAACCGGACGCGAATACAGACCAAACGCTCGTCGCTGCATTGTAGTCGCGAGTCGGTCGCGTCCATGACTAGGAAAAGGCTCCGCTTGTAGGCGGAACGCACAGACACTTGTTCACATTGTTTACGAATACCTGCATGATGCGAGGTCACGAAAAATGGTAGAAGCTTACGCGGAGTATGCCGCGTCCAAACACGTTCTGCTCGTCGAAGACAATACAGATCTGCGCGAGTTCTTGGTGATGCTGCTGGGGGACGCGGGATATGCCGTCACGGATGTGGAAGATGGCCATGCCGCACTCCCCCTCATCGCCACGGGGAAATACGAGATTTTCCTGGTCGACTTACAGCTCCCGGATGTGAAGGGAAGCGACCTCATCGAAAAAGCACGGCGCTACGGCGTATCGTTTCGGGCGATCCTCATGAGCGCCAACCCGGAAATCGAACGCTTCGCTACCGCCTGCCACGCCGAAGGATTCTTCTTCAAGGGCGAGCCGATCCAACAGTTGTTGGCCGCCCTCCAACCAGTCGCCTGAGAGCGCTGTGCTTGGGGTGACATCACCATAGCCGGCGAGGATTATCCGCACAAGACACCATCATGGCCTATCAGGTGCTTTCACCTGATAGGCCATGATGGTGTCTCCGCTTCATACCCCTGGCATAGCCGATTAGGTATGTACGACAGCGCACGGGCGCATGCTGCGCAGCGGATTTTCCGGGGTAAATGCCGTTTCCTGCACGCCGCGGATATTGAACCAGGTGCGGTAGGGATTCCCCGTCATGCCCGCGCTGGCGAAGTCGCAGAGGTAGAGCGGTTCGCCCTGCGCGTCACGACATTCCAGTAACAGCCAGGGGGCGTAGTTGAGCTCCGGCGTGCAGACGCGCACCGGGAGCTGTCCGGCATCCAGGCCGGGCAGGTGCTCGCTATCCATGGTGTTATAGCGATGGTCGAACGCGAGCAGCAGCGGACCACGGTAGATGGAGGAAATGCGGTAATCATGTCCTTCCACACCAGCGGACGGGACTGCGTCCGCGCGGCCGATGGTCAGCGTCCAATGGGGATGCCCGGCGGGATACTCGGTGATCGCGAAGACGATGACATTGGTACCGGGGCGCAGTGGCAACGCCACCCGTTCACGGCGCAATGACAGGTCGCCATCGAACCCGCAGGAATCTCCATCATAGACGATTTCACCGTTGACGCTCACGCGCGTGCGGTAGTCGGCGCTGAAATGGATGGGCAGCACGGCGTCGCACGCGCTCTCCACCTCGGTCACGCAGTAGACCAGCCGCGCGTCTGCTGCCGGACGCGGCAACTGACGAAACTCCAGTTCGCCCTTGACGCTCCGCAGGGTCACGCCGCCTTCATGCGGGCAGGCCGTGTCGGTGGGCAGGGGGCCGAAGACCTGCCAGTCGGTCTCCCAGTCCGCATAGGTATACCCCGTGCCGTGCGCCCAGTAGTGCAAGCGAAAATCGAAGGTCAACTCGAGGGCATCGCCCGCGTGCCAGCAGCGCGTCACGCGCAGGTAGCTCCCAGCGGTCACCCCCTCCAGCCGTTCGCCGTTGAGCGTCACCGTGGTCTGCTCCGACCAATTGGGGATGCGTAAGGCGAGCGTGAACTCTTCTGCAACATCCGGGGTCACCTGTAACGTCACGCGCGGGTCCAACGGATAGGTGGTGTGCTGGGTTAAGGTACACGTGTTCCCCGACGGCAAGGCAAACGTCAGGCTGCCCGGCCCATAATAATTGAGGTAGACCGCCTCCTCGCCCCGCATCAGCGCCCATTCTCCGAGCATACCGAGCATACGCGGACCGTTGACGGAACAGCAGTTGAGCTCCGGCGAGGCGGGGCGTGACTGGAAGACGATGGAGTGTGCGCTGGCGACCCGCCGCCCCTCCATGGGGGTATCATAGGTGACCCAACGCCCGGAGGGCGATATCATGCCAAGGCCGGAGTTGAACAGCGTGAACTCCAACTCATCAGCCACCACCGACTGCCCGGTCATGCGCAGCATGTCCACTGACATGGCGGTCCACGCCACGGTGCAACAGGTTTCGATGGCTCCCCAATCATAGGGGTTGCCGGTGGCGCGTTCACCCGAGGAAAACCCGCCGTTATTGTGGCGATCCCCTTCCAGCATGCTCCACCAGAGTTGAGAAAAGGCACGGCGATAGTCCTCATCCCTGCTAAGGAAGTAGCGCTCGGCAATCCCCTCGATAGCGTGCAGGCTTTCCCAACGCGGCTTTGGGGTCTCGTGAAATTTCAATCCCCGCAAGGGCGCGCGCACATAATCACCGGCAGGGGGCACGGCGAAATCGCGCTCGATCTCTTCGGCTAACTCCCAGTAGCGTTGTTCGCCGGTGCGGTGGTAGAGCAGCAGCAACGCATGGTACGGCGCCATGTTCATTTCCTGCTCGTTCAACTCATGCACGCGGCGTCCGGTATGCAGGAAGGCGGCGCATAGCATATCGGCGATGCGCCGCGCGCAGGCCAGGGCTTCCGTCTCGCCCGTCAGGTCATGCCACTCCAGCAGGCCGAGCATGGCATGGTAGTGCCCCCAGGTGTCCCAGGTGATCCCGCCGTTCGGCGTCGGGCCTGCCAACCCCAGCCGATAGGCTTTCGGCCAGGGGCCCAGGTAACCATCATCGTCCTGCAGCGCAATCAGCTCCTCCACAAACCGGCGCAGGTGCGGCTCAAGGCGTGGGTCGCGGGTGACGCGGTAGATCTGCACGGCATGCGTCAGGTATTTTCCCGCAAACTCGCCGGCCCAGGGCACCTGTTGCCGCCAGGGCAGGCGATCGCGTTCGCGGAACATCTCCAGCATGGCGGGATTGGCTTCCGGCGCGGGCAGCACCCATTGCTCAATAACCGCGGCCAGCCGGCGACCGACTTCGCCCCCCAGTTCACCGCCAAGCCACGCGACCGGTTCGACGGCCGGCTGTACGACATAACGTTCCATGCGCTCTCCTCTGTTCCTACACGACGCAATGTGCCGTGGGCATAAGCCCTTGATTGCTCCAGTATCGCCAGTGTCTCCACTTCACACAAGCAGATCTATTGCTTCTTTGTATCTAATATTGCGCAATGCGTAGTCACTTTTTGACGCTGTTTCGCCATGCCAGAGAGATGACGGCTTTCTCGGCATGCTCGACACTTGACGATAACTTGTAGATCATCGCACAATACCGTACATTCTGATAGGCATGTGCCATGATGACTATCTTGCACGTACAGATTCCGCCGACCAGCTTCCCGCTGCAGATCATCCGTATGGATCAGCAACACGCCATGCGGATGCATCGCCATGACTTTGAGGAACTGGTGATCATTACGGGGGGCAGCGGCACGCATTTCACGTTAGATGACCGCTATCCCATTCAAGCAGGCGACGCCTTTGTTATTCCACGTTCCCAAGCTCACGGCTACGAGGATACCAATCGTCTCGCGCTGGTGAATATCCTCTACCGTCTCGAACGCTTGTGCCTGCCCATGGCAGAACTGCGCAAGCTGCCCGGTTATCATTCGTTCTTTCTGCTGGAGCCGGAATTCCGTGTGCGTGATCGCTTTGAAGGTCGCTTGCGCCTGTCGGTGGATGAACTCTCCGAAGTGACACGGTTGATTGCTCAGCTTGACGCGGAAGTGGCGACGCCTACCGCCGGGTATGAATTCCTCGCACTGGCGAGCTTTATGCAACTCATCGGATTTCTCGCCCGCTGCCACGCCACCATCGACGGCAATCGACGCCACGCGGCAATGGTGCATCTCGGCCAGGTCATCGGCTATCTGGAAAGCCACTACACGGAAGAGATCGCCATCGACCAGTTGGCCACGATGGCCTGCATGTCGAAAAGCACGCTCTTTCGCGTCTTCCGTCAGGCGATGGGGGTTACCCCCATCGAGCATATCGTGCGTTTGCGGATCTTGCACGCCGCTGAGCTGCTCAGCAGTGAGGAGCTCTCCGTCACCGAGGCGGCCCATCATGTCGGTTTTGCGGACAGCAACTATTTCACCCGCCAATTCCGCCGTATCATGGGCATTACCCCCAGTGCGATAAAAACGCTCGCGCGTGATCCGAGGCAACCCTAGCTTTCCCTCGAAAGGCGATGCCCTCCTCTGTACCATCAAACCAACATGCAGTTATTGTGCTAATCTCTGCGAGTATCGTCATAGTCTACTCCACTACCGCACGCTATGCTAATACACATATTAGCCGCCTTACGTCCTGCGACTATTACACGTATCGCGGCTCACTCTACCCGTGCGAGGAATGTACTAATGACACTGACTTGCCTGCAGCACTTCGCCACCCCCGGCGCCGCGTATCGCGGTAAGCCCTTCTGGGCCTGGAATGGGGCTCTGGATCCGGAGGAACTCCGACGCCAGATTCGGCTGATGCACCAGATGGGGCTCGGTGGTTTCTTCATGCATGCGCGCGTGGGGCTCGACACGGCCTATCTGTCCGAGGATTGGTTCCGCTGCGTCGATGCCTGCATCGATGAAGCTGCCACGCTGGGGATGGAAGCCTGGCTCTATGACGAAGATCGCTGGCCTTCCGGCGCCGCCGGTGGCCTGGTGACGAAGAATCCGGACTACCGGGCGCGAAAATTAATCGTACATATCCTCACCGATCCGCAGGAGCTATCCTGGGATGATACGCTCGCGGCATTCAGCGCAGTCGTCGATGGCGCAGTCGCGCGTGATGTGGCCCCACTGGCCCGCGACGCCCGTCCCGTGCTGCGGCCCGACCAGGTCATCCTGCGCTTTGCCGTGCAGACCGAAGATACGAGCCCCTGGTACAATGGTCAGACCTATCTGGACACGCTGAGCCATGACGCCGTACGCGAATTCCTCCGCGTCACCCACGAGGCATATGCCGAGCACTGCGGCGAGCATTTTGGCGGCATGGTGCCGGGTATTTTCACCGACGAGCCAAGCTACGGTGACATGCTCCCGACGGAGGATACCTTATCCCTGCCCTGGACTGCCAGCCTGTTAACAGCCTTTGCTACGCGCTACGGGTATGATCTGCTGCCGCATCTGGTGGAACTCTATTTCGATATCGCGGGTCAACCGGTCTCCCAGGCGCGCTATCACTATCACGATTGCGTGACCTATCTCTTCGTCGATGCCTTTGCCCGGCAAATTGGCGAGTGGTGCGCGGAACATCAGCTCCTCTTTACCGGGCATGTGCTGGAGGAAGATACGCTGCGCAATCAGGTGAACAGGGTTGGCAGTTGCATGCGCTTCTACGAGCATATGCAAGCGCCGGGTATGGATCTGCTGACCGAGCATTGGCGCGTATTCGGTACCGCCAAGCAGGTATCATCAGCCGCGCGGCAATTCGGGCGGGACTGGCGTCTCTCCGAAACGTACGGCTGTACCGGCTGGGACTTCCCCTTTGCCGGGCATAAAGCGCTCGGCGACTGGCAGGTGGCGCTGGGGATCAATTTGCGCTGCCAACATCTGGCCTGGTATACCATGCAGGGCGAGGCGAAGCGCGATTATCCGGCGAGCATCTCCTATCAATCCCCCTGGTGGGATACTTACCACACCGTCGAAGACTATTTCGCGCGCATTCTGGCGGTGATGACGCGCGGCGTCGAGGTGCGCGACCTGCTGGTCATTCACCCGGTGGAGAGTATGTGGCTGCAATGCAAACGCGGCTGGAAGGTTGACGCGGAGGTCACCCGGCAAGATCAGCAGTTCCTCACCCTCACCGAAGCGCTGCTGGCCGGACACATCGACTTCGATTACGGTGATGAGGAGTTGCTCTCCCGCCATGCCAATGTTCGCCTGGTGAACGGCATACCTGAGTGTGTCGTTGGCGAGGCGGTCTATCATGCGATGCTCGTGCCTCCGCTCACCACCATCCGCGCCAGTACGCTGTCGTTGTTAGCCCAGTTCCGCGAGTTGGGAGGGACGGTGGTTTTTCTCGAAGAACCACCACAGTATGTCGATGCCCAGCCCTCTGCTGCGGCGATCACGCTGGCGGCGCAATGCCGACAGGGGCTTCCGGTGCACGGCCCGGCGCTGCTCGATGCCGTGGCGCCGACCTGTCGCCGTCTCTCGATTACCGATGCACACGGCGAGGAACTCGCGCCGGTGCTCTACCTCCTCCGCGAAGACGCCGATGCCTGCTACCTGTTCATCTGCAACACCGGGGAAGATTTCGTACGTGACGGACGCGGACTGATGGATGACCCGCTGGTCCGCGAGCGCACCCTCGCCTTCCCCGAGGTGATCATTCGTGGCTTCGCGCCGTGCGCGGGCACGCCGTTGCAACTGGACCCGGAGACCGGCGCGACCAACAGCGCCGATGCGCTGCGCACAGACGCGGGCTGGGAGATTCGCACCAGCTTGCCTGCGCTGGGCAGCCGCCTCTTTGTGCTCCCGAAAACCGCAATGGCCGATGCGGCCGTCGCACCGTTGCCCACGCGCGTCCCAGCGCAAATTACCACGCTGGAGGAGGCGACAAGACCGATCCAACTGTCCGAGCCTAATGTATTGGTCCTCGATTATCCGCAGTATCGTCTCGCCGATGGCGACTGGCAGGAGGCCACGGAGATCCTGCAGGTTGACCAAGCGGTCCGCCGGGCACTGGGCATCGCGCCGCGTGGCGGGGCGATGGTGCAACCCTGGGCGCGCGAGTACCCGGCCTGTCCACAACGCATTGCCGTTGCGCTGCGCTACGAATTTGACGTGGCCGAATTGCCCGGTGGCGAACTCTTCCTCGCGTGCGAAACGCCGGAGACATTACAGATTACCCTGAACGGCGTTGCGTTGGTGGTCGATGTGGCCAGCGGATGGTGGACGGACCGCTCGCTGCGAAAAATCCCCGTGCACCCGGCGCTGCTGCGCCGTGGCCACAACGTGCTCACCGTCACCTGTGACTACGCGGAAACGCATTCCGGCCTGGAAATCATCTACCTGCTCGGCGACTTTGGCGTCACGCTGCACGAGCGCCAGGCGACCCTGACAGCGCTCCCCACTCACCTCGCGCTCGGCGATTGGTGCATGCAAGGCCTGCCGTTTTACGCCGGCTCCGTGCTCTACGCACAGGAGGTCGAACTCCCGCCGCTTGCTGCCGGCGCGCGTATCGCCGTGCAGGTACCTGACTATCGTGGCGTCGGTGTGCGTGTCTGGGTAGCTGGGCACCCCGCCGGTACTATCGGCTGGGAGCCGAACGAAGTGGACGTGACGGACCTCGTCATGGGCAACGCCCATGCCCTGCTCCAAATCGAAGTACTGGGTCACCGTCGCAACTCCCACGGACCGCTCCATCTCAAGGAGAAATGGCCGACCTGGACCGGTCCCGGCCAATTCCTACCCTCACAGGATGAGTACTACCCGGGCTACCAGCTCGTGCCCTGTGGATTGATGGCGCAGGTGCAACTGGTGACCTACCTCCCCGGTTAGCCCACGCAGACGGGACGCTGTCTGCGCAAGGCCAATAATGTTTCCCTTCCGCAGGGATGCGGAAGGGAGCCCCGAAGAAGAACGGAAAGCAATCATCGGCCTCCGGCAGAGCCGGAGGCGTGATGTTGTGTACCGCGCAAAGCGGTGTACTGATCCTTGGCTCTGCGCCTCGTAAGTAATTCCATCCAGACTGTCCTTTCCGGCCGGGGATAGCCCGGCTATCCCGTTCGCTTTGATAGTGCAACCACGCCCGAGGGCATTCCTCTGCTTTCCGTGTGTGAACGATGACTGCATACGCAGAGAGCATCATGACCAGTCCCGGAACTGTCACACGCTGGGAATCTCCCCGGCAGAACCGGGGGGTTACCCTGAATTAAGTAGCGGAGGAAAAGCCTAGCGTAGTGAAGGAGATGAAGTCTCCACTAGCGACTCGGGTGCGGTCTACCCCACTGCAGACCGCACCCCGTGCTGCTGCCATGCCTCGTTGGTGATCTCTGATCAAACAACGATGAGATTAAAGACGCTCCACATCAGCATGACATGCGTGTCATCGGTTCATGAGTGACAGCACCTCCGCGTCGAGCATCACACCGGCGTGGATACTGAACAGGTCGCCTTGCGGTGACCAGGCGCCGTTGGGGTTACTATTGCCGCCAAGTACGTCCAATGCTCGTGCGGTGGTTGCCGGTGTGCGGTCGGCGAACCATCCCTGATTGCCGGTCTGCGTATCGCAGATATACAGTCCATCGCGATAGAACTTGGTGGTTGTCACGAGGGACTGCGAACCGGCCGGTACCACCATGGTGTAGAAATGCCACTCATTGGGGATGAGGTAGCCGGTGGTCGGGCTTAGGTTCTGCACCGTGCCGTCGGACGAGGCGGCGTAGACGGTGACGCACGTGGGGTCGTTGTACGTCGTCATGACGTTCACCACGGCGTTCGTCAGAATCGCCCGCTGGTAGGTGGGGTTATTGATTGTCCCCGGGTTCAGCCAGAAGGAAAGCGTCAGCCCCCCAGCGTCCTTGACCGCCTGGCCGCGCAGATTCGGGTGATCGGGCGCAGTCATTAACACCGAGGTCGCCCCCGAACCGGTCAGCACATGGTTTCTGGTGTAGCTGTTCCCCCGGACCGTCACCTGGCCAACATTCTGCACCGTCGCCTGTGCGCCCAGCGTGCCGTTGTATGTTGTCCCGTCCACGCCGGTGTTTCTGCCCAGCGTGTCGTAGTCTTCAAAGGCATACGCCATCGGCGTTCCCGTGACGGGGGCATACGACCCGAAAAGCGAGGCCACATCTTGATCGTTCATCACGCCGGCGATCAGTCGGAAGGCATCGGCTTTCGGTGACCAGGCCCCATTGCTATTGGTATTGCCGCTAAAGAGATTGATCGACTGCGACACGTCTTTCGGGAGCCGGTCTGCTGTCCAGCCTAATCCGCCGGTCTGCGTGTTGCAGACGAACACGCCATCACGATAGAACTTGGTGGTCGACACGGCGGCTTGCGTGCCTTGCGGCACCACGATGGTATAGTAATGCCACTCGTTGGGGACGAGATAGCCGGTGGTGGAATTCAGGTTTTGTGTCGTGCTATCCGACGCCATCGCGTACACCGTTAACTTGCTCACGTCGTTATAGCACGTGATGATACTCAACGACGAACTCGTCAAGAGATAGCGCTGGTAAGTGGGATTGCCGATGGCGCCAGGATTCATCCAGAAGGAGACCGTCAGTCCCCCGGCGTCCTTGACCGGTTGGCCGCGCAGGTTTGTATCGTCTGGGACGCTTAGCAACGCCGAGGTAGCACTCGTGCCTGACACGACATGGACGAGGTCATAGGGATTGCTCCCTACCGTCACCCGGCCGATATTCTGGATGCTCGCCTGGGCGCCCAGTGTGCCGTCGTACGTCGTGCCATCCACGCCGGTGTTTTTGCCGGCCGTGCCTTGCTCCTCGAAGGTGTATTCCAAGCGAGGATTATCCGCCAGGGCGTACAGTTGCCGCTGCGGAATGACCTCTTTCGGTTGTAGCGTACCGGACCAGGAAAGGCGTACCTGCGCATTCGATGTCGGGTTTCCGTACACCGCCTGCAGCCCATACTTGTACCCTGCCCGCAAGGTAATGGCAGTACTGCTGCTTTCGGTCGGCGTGGAGGTCTGCGACTTATTGATGATCTGCTGGCCGTCCACCCACAATTGAAAACTCCCGTCACAGCGGACGGTGAACGTGTAGGTGTCATCATACTTGGGCTGTAGTTGCCCGTTCCAATGGACCGCGTAATTGGTGGGTGACGAGATATCCGTGCCTGACGGCACGGCGTTCCCCCACGCAAAATCCACGTTGGCGTCAATGCGCCGGGTGACCGGCGTCGCGCCATCGTAGTAATCGGCGGTGAGCCCGGCGCCGGTACCGATGCTGGCGCCGACGTAGGCGTAGTCCGTCGCATAGGTAAAGTTGTACTTGGTGATCGTGGCGTTGATCGGCTCACCCTGCTTTTGCAGGATGCACTGGCCATTGCGCCACAGTTCGAAGCTCTGCGTGCCGGTATTGAACGACACCTGGGTATGTACGATGCCGGCGGCGACCTGGTAGGTATTGGTCACGCCACCGGTAATAACGTGCAACTCGGCGGCGGATTTCAGCATGGTCGTCACGTAGATGGTATCGGTGACGGTGCCAATGAACGATGTAACCGGCCCAGAGGGATCGGAGCAGGTGGCATTCTTGGGGTGCGTGCGGTACGCGTAAACGAGCATTTCCTCATTGATCGGGGGCTGCGTGCCTGTCTTATACCAATTAATGTAGTAGCGCGTCAGCTCGGAGAGGCCACGGTGGCTCTTGAAGAACCCAGAGGCGTACTGGCTCAAATAGCTGCCGACATCGGCCACCGGGCTGTAGTAGCTGGCTTCGGTCCAATCGTTCCAGGTCGTCATCTCGATCCATTGCGGTTGCTGCGTCTGGATGATCGAATCCCACTGCGTGCTGACGCCCTGACCGCCGGTGAATTCAAAGTAGCGGCGACCGCCCGGCTGCGTGCAGCCCCAGTATTGCGGCGATGTCGACGACATGTGCACGGCGTAATTCTCCTTCATCAACCGCGCGTACGCTTCCTGTGCTGCCGACAGGGTGGCCGGCGTACCGGCGGCGCCGAAGAAAAAGAGCCCGTTCGCCACATCCTTCCACCACAAATCATTGTCGGCTTTGATGCGGTCATACGTGATACTTCCCGCCTCATCGGAGTAGCGGTCATAAAAGAACGGTTCAAACCATACGTTAATGCCGCTGGACTGCAGCGCGGTGAGCACGTTGTTGCGCCACCAGTCGCGCGCCCCCGTTCCACCGCCGCCTTGCGCCTGCCCGCCGAAGGTGGAGAGCACCGGACGCCCTTGATAGCTGAGGTAGTTCGGATGGCTGGCATACGTTTGCATCATATTGACGATATCCGGATAGTCCAACCCGGTCGCCATGTCGGCGGAGAAGAACAGCTTAAAGTCGGTGCCCAACTCTTCCGCCGCCCGGAACATCTCCGAAGTGCGCGTCTGGTAATACGTAGCGGTGGACCAGGCGCCGCAGTTGAGCGCAAAACCGTCGATGCCCATCGCCTGCGCATCTTGAATGTCCCGCTTAAAGGCGTTCACGTTGTAGCCATAGACGCCCATGGCCACCATGTAGTGGGCAAAGACCTTGCGGAATTGTTGCGCATACAACGCCTGCACGTCGGCGTCGGTGATCACCCCGGCATAGATTTGAAACCCGTCGCCTTGGGGCGACCAGGCGCCGTTGGCGTTGCTATTGCCGCCTAGGATATCGAAAACGCGGGCCGTGTCCCTCGGTATACGCGCGGCGGTCCATCCCAGGTTGCCGGTCTGCGTATTACAGATAAACTGTCCATCGCGATAGAACTTGGTGGTCGTCACGAGCGATTGTATGCCATGCGGTATCACGATCGCATAGTGGTGCCATTCATTCGCGATGAGGTAGCCCGGAATGGGGTTGAGGTTTTGCGTGGTGCCGTCCGACGCTGTCGCATACACCGTGACGCGGCTCACATCATTGTACGTCGTCGCGATGTTCACCGCCGTGTTCGTCACAATCGCCCGTTGATAGGTGGGATTGCCGATGGCGCCCGGGTTCAGCCAGAACGAGACCGTCATGCCCCCGGCATCCTTGAGCGGCTGCCCGCGCAGGTTCGCGTCGTCAGGTACAGTCATCAGCACCGAATAGGCGCCCGTACCGGTGAGGATATAACCGGCACTGTACTTATCCGTTCCCGCCGCGATGCGCCCGATATTGACGACGCTCGCCTGGGCGCCCAATGCACCGTTGTACGTCGCGCCATCGACGCCGGTGTTCTTGCTCGGCGTGCTGGTGTCCTCGAAGCCATACGATAATCGCATGACCGCGGCATCCACCCGTACCATCCCACAGAATGTACACAGCATTCCCACAACCATGATGACTCTCAACAGGTTCATAATCAGCTCCTTTCTTGCACCGATACACTTTGCTCGGCGCCGGCAAATTTGCGAGACCGGTCCATCGGGTGAATTGATAATGAATGGCCATCATGGCGCTTGCGCGCGTGCATGAAGTTGTCTGATAGACGCACAATGCTGCGGTAGAAATCCTGCACCTGATCAGTGCGATCCGGCCTCTGGATGCATATGCGTGAACGCTTGTCCCTCCGTTTCTTGTTGAGTTTGTGCTGGGAGTAGCTCTAGCACTGTGTGGAAGCCGATGAGGGCTTCAGCCCGAAATCGCGCCGGTATGATCATGGGCGCTCGCGACCAAGTGCAAGGCATCTCCTATGACCTTTCCTCGGAAGGCTGAGCGCGGCGGACGCCGGCTTCCAAACGGTGCTAGACCTACAGCTTGGTCTCTCTTCCAGACGGTGACTATCACTCCAGCCTGTTCTTCATAACGTTATCTACAGGAAAAACCGTGTATACCCCGGTAACCCCGCCGCACGGTTTTCCTCCAGTACGGTCGTCAACAGAGTACGCATTTTCGCCAGGGTAAAAAACTGCGAGAGGCCGAAGGCCTGGATTTCGACGACCGCGGGCCGTTGGGCCAGCGTGCGGACCTGTGCGGCAATCGCCTCCTCCGCCATATCATCGAGCAGGATGGGGTCCAGCATGGGCTTGAGGAGGATGCCGGGCATCATGCGCTCGGTACGATCCCAGTCCGACGTCCAGTCCGCCTCGATCATCTCCAGGTCGGCGATCTTCGCGTAGGTCTCCAGGTACGGATCGACCTTGGTGCCGCAATGGTGGATGCCCATGGCGCGCGGGCGACCTTTAAGGTAGCCGGACAAGGTCGAGATACGGCTTTCATGGGGCCGAATGAATTCGTCGTAGACGTCCGGCGAAATCATGCAGTTCGAGCAATTGCCGAGTACAAAGTAGGTGATGTCTCCGCAGAGGTCTTTCATGAAGACCAGGTGACGGATGATGGTTTCCGCCACGACCCCCGCCATGTGGTGCACCAGCTCCGGCTCTTCGGAAAAATCATAGAACAGCTCTTGCCCGCGCAGGAGGAGCAGGTAGCGCAGCACCCCGGCGCCGCTGGTTTCCGCCCGTCGCTCCCCCACCGGTGCCTGTAACAGTGTGCGCCGCAGGGCGTCTACGGCAGGGTCGGTGGTATAATCCGGCGGCATCAACGCTCGCAGCGCCTCCGTCGACATCGGTGTGACATCCCAGCCCCCGGTGCTCGTCGGCGTCAGCGTCGCTCCCAACGCGCGCGCAATCGTGAGCCCGTGGTTCGGGTCCGGGGGCATCGCCGGGATCTCCTCCGCACGGAACGTAATCAACCCCGGCAATGCCTCGGCCAGCTTCGCACGTTTGCTGTCGGCCGGCGCGTCAGCGGCGACTCCCAACTGGTCTTCCCACCAGCGGGAGACGACGCTGATATTCAAATTGCAACGTTCAGGCATGTACAGCTCCTCTATTGCGCCGGTGCGGCGGCATGCGGCAATACCACCCGGAACCCGACATAGTAGAACCCCGGATAGACCTGGGTATTGAACTCACGGTCGGCTACCCGCTGGCTGCGGTTGTAGTATCCCCAGGAGCCGCCACGGATGACGCGGTATGGGCCGGGTTGCAGATCGCAGGGATCGGTCACGGCAGCGGAGGTATAGGCATGGTACATATCGGTGCACCATTCTGCGACATTGCCGGCGAGGTCCATGATGCCGTCGCGACTCGCGCCCGCCGGATAACTCCCCACAGCCATGGCGCCCGGCCCCGTGGCGTTACAGCGCGAGGCATCGGGGGCGACCTTGCCCCACGGATAGCGGCGTCCTTCGCCGCGACCGGAGGCCACGTACTCCCATTCAGCCTCAGTGGGCAGGCGGTAGCCCGCATGCAGGTTGACCGACCAGTCTTTCGGGTTGTACGCGGGCGACAGCCCGGCCTGCGCGGAGAGCCAGTTGCAATAGAGCGCCGCCTGCTGCCAACTGATATAGGTGACCGGATCGCTATCACGCCATGAATACTCGTCGCGATACCGCTTATGTTCTGGCGCCAAGCGCTCGTACTCAGCATTGGTCACTTCGCATTTGCCCATACGGAACGGCGACACTGTCACCGGGTGCAGCGGCACTTCATCGGGATCACCATGTTCCGCGCCCATGCGGAACGCGCCGCCGGGAATCTCCGTCAGCGCTGGCAGGGTGGAGGCCGGGGTTGGCGTTGCCACGATAGGTAACACGGGCGCCAGTTCAATGCTGTCAAGGAACGCCTCGCCAAGGTCCCCCTTCTTGCGCTCCAGCGTCAGGCTGGTGCAGGCGTCCGGCAGGGTCCAGAGGAAGGCCACGGTGTGCCAGGCGCCGGATGCGGTCGGCGGCAGGAAGACCGGGAACAGGTTTGACGTTGCCCCGGCAGCCGTGAGGCTCAAGCGGCATTCGTTGGGCTGCACATTGCGATAGCGCAGACGCACGTTATAGGCGCCGCCCGCCAGCGACGGCAACGCCAGGCGCAGGCCATTGCCATCACTGGCCGGCATGTGCACTACCCGGCGTCCCCCCTCCGTCACCACCGTCGCCCCTTGGTAGCAGGTGGCCATGGCACAGGAATACTCGCACGCCCCCTGGCCGAGACACCAGGCCCCGCTCCAGGTCTTGTTCGCATAGCGGTAGCCCAAGCGACTGTTTTCTTCCGTCGGGGTGTCGACTATCTGCTGATTACCGGAAACATCCGCCAGTACTTTGCCCTGCCGTCGCAGTTGGAAATGCGGGACCCCCGGCCCAAACGGCAACTCGACATGGGAAATGCCGGCAGCCAGCTTGAAGGTTTTCCGATTGGCCCCACTTTGGATGGTGAGTTCGGCGGGCGTACGCAAGAACGTGGTGGCGTAGACCTTATCCTCGACATCATCGTGGATCTGGTCGGGTAGTTGCGTCCACGCCTTCTTCTGCACGTCGTAGGCCGCCGTCTGCCACTTCGAGCGATTCCGGTAGACGTAGTAGAGCTTCTCCTGACGAATCGCCGGGGGCGTGCCGGTTTTGAACCAGGCGGCATAGTAGGCGGTGACATCCAGGAACGATTCATCGTGGTCGGTGTACGCAAGATCGCCGAACCCGTTGGCGGGCGCTAAATGT
>DASXVL010000770.1:0-2989 GCA_036504255.1 Armatimonadota bacterium
TACCCATATCGTACCCAGAGTATGCCGCACACTGAACATCACCAATCACAATGTTTGCGTGCACCCGACGAGCCACGCGTCATGGGTTCGCCCACTCTGCGGGGCACCGGGCTTACTCCCCCGTGTGCGGACGGCGGATCACCTCCAAAAAGAGCGTGGTGATCTGGGGATCAAAATGCTTGCCGGCTTGTTCCCGTATGTACGCCAGCGCCTCGTCTTCCGACCAGGCCCGGCGGTAGGGACGGTCGGAGATGAGGGCATCCCAGACATCGATGAGGGCGAAGATGCGCGCCGCCACGGGAATTTGCTTACCGTGCAACCCGCGCGGATAGCCGGTCCCATCCCATTTCTCGTGATGGGCATAGGGAATATCGAGCGCGGGACGCAGGTAGGCGATGGAGGCAAGCATCTCGAAGGCAAAGAGGGGATGCTTGCGCATGATGATCTGTTCCGCCTCGGTGAAAGGGCCGGGCTTATGCAGCACGTCATCGGGAATGGCCATCTTGCCGATGTCGTGCAGCAGGGCGCCGCGGCGGGCATGCATCACTTCGTAGTCGCTCAGGCCGTAGGCCACCGCCAGGCGCACCGTTAGCTCCGCCACGCGCTGGCTATGCCCATCGGTTACGTGGTCGCGCAGGTCGAGGGCGCGTGACCAGCCTTCCAGCGTCGTGTCGTACGCGAGCAGCAGTTTCATGTTCGAGCGTTGCAAGTCGTTGAACAAGGTACTCGTCTCGATGGCAATCGCCGCCTGGCCCCCGAGCGCCTCCAGGAACTCAAACCATTCATGATCCGGAAAGAGCGGGGTACGGTGGAAGAGTTCCAGCACGCCTTTCACCTGGCCCTTGGCGATGAGGGGGACACAGCAGTAACTGGCAAAGCCTTCATCCGCCAGTAACCGCGTCCGCACAAACGGCGTGTCGGAATTCGTGATATCGTTCGTCTGCACGGTACGACGCTCCAACGCGGCCTGACCGGTGATGCCCTCGCCCATGCGAATGCGGCTGTGTTCGATATGCAACGAGCGGAAGCCGCGTCCGGCGGCGTATTCCAGGGACTGGGAGTGCGCATTGCACAGCAGGACGGCGGCAGCATCGGTTTGTAAGCGGCCTGTCACCTGATCCAGCAGAATATTGAGCGTGACACGCAGGTCGAGGCTCCCCACAATCGCCTGATCGATGGCGCGCAAGGCGGAGAGCCGCTGCAGACGCAACTCGGTTTGTTCATAGAGCGAGGCGCGATGGATAGCGTTCGCCGTGATATCCGCCACGGCGGAGAGCAGGCGGATCTCGCTCTTGGTGAAGGGCGGAGGCAGCGCACCGCTCTCCAGTACGTTGCGACCAATGCCAATGGTCCCAATAGTCACCGTATTGGCAATGAGCGGCGCATACGCCATGGCGCGCAGGGGGCCGAGTAGGTCGGTGCGATACAGATTGGGATCGGTCCGCACATCGTCGCAGGTATAGACCTGTTTGGAGTCCATGACATGATTGGCGATGCCTGTCCCCGGCGGAATGACCAGCCCTTGCACGGGAGCAGAGGCGCCGCACGCTAACTCGAAGCGCCCGCCCCCGCTGCTGGGGTCGCGCATCACCACAAATCCTCCCTGCGCCTGCAGCAGGTCCATGAGCTGTTCGAGGATGACGGGGAGCATCTCCGCGCGCGTCAAGGCGACGCGCAACGCGGCGCTGACGGTGGCAATGGCTTCACGCTCGCGCTCGAATTGCCGGTGCTCGGTGATGTCGGTCGCCACGCCCACCCGGCCAATTAACACGCCGTTGGCATCGTGCAACTGTGTCAACACAAGGTGCACGGGAAAGCTGACGCCGTCCTTGCGGCACACCGGCGCATCGCCGGCCCACACCCCGTCCGCCTGTACCGTGGCGAAAATCCCTGGCGCCATGTGCTGCAGCTCTGTCGGCTGAATTAGCGCGATCGATTGTCCGATGGCTTCGTCCGCGGTCCATTGATACAAGGTCTCGGCGTATTTATTCCAATAGATGATGATGTCCGCGGCGTCGGTGGCGACAACCCCGTTGTAGACTTGATCGAGGAGTGAGGCGTGAAAACGTATTTGCTCCGCCATGCGCTTTTGGTCGGTGATATCCTCGATCACCGCCATCCCATACTGCACGCGGCCGTTAGCGTCACGGAGCGAGGAGGCGGTCAGATGCACCCACACCGTCGTCCCATCTTTGCGCAGGTAGCGCTTTTCCGTGGCGAAACTCTCGCGTTCACCGGCGAGTAATTGGCGATTGAGTTCCCGGCTCTTGTGCTGGTCGTCGGGGTAGGTAATCTCGTAACAATTGCGGTCGAGCAATTCCGGACGGGTGTAGCCCAGGATCGCGCAGAATTTGTCATTGACCCGCACAAAATGGCTGTCGAGCGCGATATGCGCCATGCCGACGGCGGCCTGCTCGAACACCGCGCGGAAGCATTGCTCGCTCTCGCGGAGCGCGTGTTCGGCGTCTTGGCGCACGGTGATATCGCGGGCGTTAATGATGATACCCGCAGCGGCAAAGTCCACGGGGAGTATTTTGGCGATGCCTTCGAGGAGCCGCCACTCGCCGTTTTTGTGCTGCACGCGGGTCTGCGTCATGGACTGCCCCGCCCCGGCGAGGAGCAGCGCAAACGCTGTGCGCGCCGCCGGCAGGTCCGTTGGATGGAGCAAGGTTGCGACAGTACGGCCGACCAATTCTTCCGGCTGATAGCCAAGGATTTGGGTGACGGAGGGACTGCAGAAATGCACAGTCCACTGGCGATCAATAATCACCACCAGATCACTGGCGTGTTCAATGAGCGCACGGCAGAGCATATCCGTCGCGTTAGGGAGCGATACGGTATCACCGTTCACATGAGTCATGCATTTTCTACCTTCAACCGCGGGCAACGCCCATTGCGGACAGCAACCGAGGCCCGGCAACTGCGCAATTTGGTGGCTGGGGCGCAAACTTGACTATGGTATGTGACTTTCGAGCATCGTGTCGCCGCT
>DASXVL010000771.1:0-12178 GCA_036504255.1 Armatimonadota bacterium
GCGGGAAATCGCCGCCTGGGAAACAGCGCGCAACGCGGCAAAAGCCACAATTGAATGGCGATTTACCAGTGCCAATGCGCGAATCAAGCTCTCCAGGCTCTATCCGAGCATCCCAGCGTAATCACGCTGGTCGTGTACTAGGCTGACCTGAAGTCCTTAGCACTGTCTGGAACAGGGCCATAGCCCGGCTATCCCCGGCCGGAAACAACAGCCTGGAAGTGTTTGCTTACAATGCGCATAGCCAAGTAACTGTACACCGCTTTGCGCGGCACACAAAATCAAGTTCCGGCGCTGCCGGAGGTCCATGACTCTAGTCCTCGTCGCCCCGTCCACGTCCGCGCAGCCGCTTCACGTGGCTGCGCGTTTTCTTTTCCTCCAGCCGTTGCTCACGCGCGCCGCGCGGAACGCGGGTGGCTTTGCGTGCCTTTTGCGGTTGCAGCGCCCGTGCCAGCAGGGTCACAAAACGCTCGACCACCTCTTCACGGTTGCGGTACTGGCTGCGGTAGCTGTCGGCGACGAGGTGCATCACGCCCTCGCTGTCCAACCAGGTGCGCAAGCTGGCCAGCAGCCGCGCGCGTTGCGCCACGCTCATCGACGGCGAATTCGCCACGTCAAAGAGCAATTCGACCCGCGTTTCCACTTTATTGACGTGCTGACCGCCCGGCCCCCCGCTGCGCGAGGTGCGGAATGATAACTCCGCGCGCGGAATGGACAAGCTGGGTGTGACAAAAAGCACGTGATCTTCGTTATAAGCGGGGGGCGTATATTCCATGATGTTCAATCTCTCGCTGGGCATGGCCGAATTGCCGCACGAAATGGGCGTAATGCCTTACCGCGGCAATCGTAGAGGAATCATCAAAGCATGTCAACGGCTCGCTATGCCGCTTTCGCACCATCGCTCTGTGAATAAATGTGCAAACCGCTCGTGTTTTGGATATACCAACAGTAACACATGGCCCGTCCGTAGCCCATCTGACGCTCGAATTACTCTTTTTATCAGCGCCACATTGACAGAGATGCACGGCGGTGCGATAATCTTGTGAAAATAATCACGAAATGGTGGCTTATGAGAGTCATACATGTCTGTGTCGGATCGAGCTGTTTTCTCAAGGGTTCATATCGTATCCTTGATACCTTCACGTCCCTCGCGCGCCAATTCGATCTTGAGCAGGAAGTCTCAATCGTCGGCGCGTTCTGTATGGAGCGTTGTCAGCATGGGGTCTCCGTCACCATTGATGACACCGTCTATTCGGTGCCCGACCCCACGGCGGCGCGCGTACTCTTCGGGAATTTGTTTCTCGGTGAATCGGAGTCGACTTCATGAGTCTCATCACCATCAATCAGGTCAACTGTAAAGATTGCTATAAATGCGTCCGTTTCTGCCCGGTGAAGGCGATTCGCGTCGTCGACGGCCACGCCGAGGTCGATGAGGAACGCTGCCTGAGCGATGGCGGCTGCGTCCATGTCTGCCCGCAGCATGCCAAGCACGTGCGCAGCGATGTGGACATCGTGCGCGGATTACTCTCCTCCGGTCAGCCGGTGATGGCCAGCGTCGCGCCGTCCGCCGCCGGCATCTTTGGCGAGGATCTCCCGCGCTTGCTCGGGGCATTGAAAAAACTCGGTTTCACGCGTGTCGAGGAAACCGCGCGTACGGCCGAAGCCGTGGCGCGCGCCCATGCCGCACTGATCTCAGCCGGCAAACCGGTCATTACCTCGGCGTGCCCGGCGGTGGTTTCGCTCATCGAGAAATATTATCCGCAACACAAACACCTGCTGGCACCCATTCCCAGCCCCATGGTCGCCCATGCGCGCTTGCTGCGTGAGGAGTACGGTCAGGACACGGGGGTGGTCTTCATCGGGCCGTGCGTCGCCAAGAAGGGCGAGACGCTCGACGACAACATCAACGCCGCGCTGACCTTTGACGAACTGCTGGCGTGGCTCGATGAAACGAATATGCCGCTGGCCTCGATGCCGGAAGGCGCGTTTGATAACCCGCCCGTCGGTACCGCCGAAGTCTTCCCGCTACTGCACGGGCTCTTAAAAACCGCCGGGCTGCCTGACGGTCCGCTCGCGCCCTCCACGCTCACGGTCAACGGCCTGACGCAAGTGATGGCGTTGCTGGATGAATTGCCGTCGCTGGAAGGCGTCGGGTTGATCGAAGTGCTTGCCTGTGAGGGCGGTTGTTTGCAAGGGCCGGGCGCAGTGTATGGCCCCCCGCTCTGGGCGCGACGCGGTCAATTGCTCAAGCATACGCAGGAAGATGGCTGCGGCGCCGCGCCGACGGATATGTCGCGCAGCTTTAACACGCCTGCACTTGTTCTGACCCAGGCAACCGAGGCCGAAATTGCCGCCATTCTGCGGCGGACCGGCAAGCATTATCCCGCGGACGAGCAGAACTGTGGCGCGTGCGGCTATGACACCTGTCGCGCCAAAGCGCTGGCTGTCTTCCAGGGCATGGCGGAAGCGGAGATGTGCGTGCCGTATATGCGCACACGGGCAGAGAGTTTTGCCAATGTGGTTATCCGCTCCACGCCGAATGGCATCGTCATCGTTGACAGCAGCTTACGCATCCTGGACGTGAACCCGGCATTTTCGACTATGTTCAAACGACCGAGCACCGAGATGATCGGCCGACCGTTAAAAACTGTGCTCGACCCGAGCGGTTATGAGCGTGTACAGCGCACGGACCGTCCTTTCGGTCGACATGAAGTCAAATACCCGAATCTTGTCACGCGCGAAATGATATTCCCTGTCGCCGACGAGGAGATCATCATCGGCATCTACGTTGACGTCACCGAAGAGGTGATGCGACAGACGAAGCAACTCTCGGTCAAACACGAAACGTTGCAGAAAACCCACCAGGTAATCGAGAAACAGATGCGCGTCGCCCAGGAGATCGCCGGGTTGCTGGGTGAGACGACCGCGGAAACAAAGGTTTTGCTCACGCGCTTAGTCCGCCTTTACGATGAAGAGGAAGGCAAGGAAAAGGAATAACGTACCTCCATTATGTTTGTTGATGTACAGGTCAGACAACTCAATAAAGCCGGCGAAGAACTCTGCGGCGATTCCATCGGCTGGCTGCGCAGCAACAAGGAGACGATCCTCGTGCTGGCAGACGGCCTGGGCAGCGGCGTGAAAGCGAATATCCTGGCCACGCTCACGCAAAAGATCGCGCTCACGATGTTCCAGGAGCACCTGCCGATTAACGAAGTCGTGGAGACCATCGCCAAGACGCTGCCGACGTGCCAGGTGCGCAACCTCGCCTATTCCACCTTTACCATAGTGCGTATCGACTCCGAGGGCGAAGTGGACATCGTCGAGTTCGACAACCCCCCGGCCTTCGTCTTCAAAGACAACGCGGTAGAGCCGGTGGAGCGCGAAGAGTGGCGCATCGGCGACATGACGCTGCAACACGGGCAGTGCAAATTAGCGGAAGGTGACTGCCTCATCGTCGCCTCAGATGGGCTGATTCACGCCGGGATCGGCGGGCTGGAGCCGCTCGGATGGCGCTGGGAACCTATCGCAGAGCACTTGCAGGCGTTTCTCTGGCAAGATCCCGAGGCGGAAGAGATTGCGGAAAATCTCATCGGCGCGGCGGACGGCCTCTACCGCGGCAAAGTCGGTGACGATACCAGCGTGGCGGTCATGAAATGCCGTCCCTTCCGTGAAGTAGTGCTCGCCGTCGGACCACCCACTAACCGCGATGTGGACAAGGTGATGGCGGAGCGTTTCATCAACACCCCCGGCACGAAGATCGTCTGCGGCGGCACCACCGCCAAGCTCATCGCCCGCGAACTGGACCGGCCGCTTACCGTGGATATTTCGTCCGTGGCGCGCGACTTGCCCCCGGCGGGCATCATTGCCGGCATCGACCTCGTCACCGAAGGCGTCATCACCATCATGCACGCCATCGACGAGTTGGAGACCGTCCGGCTGCGCCGTCCACGCGCCAATGTGCATGACCTGGGCTTCATGTACGGACAGCGCGATTACCGCTCATTACTGCGCGACGCAGGACGCAACAGCAGTGAGCCCACGGAACGCGAGAACCCCGCGCAAACCCTGGCCCGCCACCTGCGCCTGGCGGATAAGGTCACCGTCCTCCTCGGACGCGCGCTCAACCCCGCCCACCAGAACCCCAGTCTGCCCGTGCACTTGGGCCTCAAATTCCACCTCATCGAACACCTGGCGGAGAAGCTCCGCGCGCGTGGCAAAGCGGTGGAGATTATCACCTATTAGCGCGGCGTGATTTGGTTTACACGGCGATCATCGCCCGCGAGATAATCTCGTCCTGTACGTCTTTCGTCAGACAGACGAAATGGGCGGACAGACCGCTGATACGCACCACCAGGTCGCGGTGGGCTTCCGGGTGTCGCTGCGCCCGCTGCAGTTCGTCAACCGATACGCAATTGAGCTGTAACGTTGGGCCTCCCAGTTGCGCAAAGGTGCGCAGCACCGCGCTTAACGTCTCCTCCGGTATCGCGCCGCCCAGGGGAAGTTGTACGTCGAGCACGGCGTTGCCCGGATAGTCACGAAAATCTATTGCCGCGAGCGAATGAAAGACGTCGGTCAGGCTTGGCGGCGCCGTGGTGCGGTCCGGCGCAATCCCCTGTGTGAGCAAATCACCGGTTTGCCGTCCATCCGGCGTGGCGCGCACGTAGGCGGCAAACCACTGGAAGGCGTAGTAAACGAAGAAGCTCCCCTGAAACGTGCCGCCACGCTCGGCGGGCAATGTGCGCACATACTCTCCCATGTCGCGCACAAAGCGTGCGGCGAGCGCATCGACGCGCGCATCACCATGACCGAAGCGCGGCAGACGGCGGATACGCCCGCGCAGCGCGTCATACCCGGCCCAATTCTGCGCGAGACAGCGGCGAAATTCCTCCAGGGTCACCCACCCTTCCTCATAGACCGCGGTTTTGATGGCGTACAGGCTATCCACCATGGTCCCCAGGCCGATGAGGGCAAGACCGCTGGGATTGTACTTGGCCCCGCCACGCGTGTAATCCTCGCCATGCTCGATGCACCCGTCCAGCGTCGTCGAGAAGAACGGGCACGGATGCATGCGCCAATGCTCCTGCCCGAGTGCGCGCACCCATTGCGTACCCAGGCGCATCGCCTGCTGCTGCGCGGCGAGCATCTGCGCATAAAACGCGTCGAAATCCGGTGCATCAGTAATAAGCGCGGGGATGAGCGCTTGCGCTGCCGACGGCATGACCGGGAGCGCCGTTGGTTGCAGGCAGAGATTGAGCACGCGCGGCATGCAGTAGTAGAAATACGCCCCTGCGCTATGCTCAACGCCCTCGACCATGGTTTCCTGACAGCCGCCGTTCACGTAGCGCCGCGCTTCCCCTTCCGTCTTCCCGGCGCGTATGCACGCGGGAATGAGCACGTCATCGTTGAGCAAGGCGAAATGGTTATGCCCGGCGAGGATCGTCCGACTCATCAAGTTCAGATATTCCCGGGGCGCGCGCGTGTTGTAGCGACAATTGAGTTTCGGATTGATGAGACGGTGCGCGGCATGGGTCTCGATGAGCAAGCGCGTCACGTCATTCCACAGCGGCTCGCCTTGGTCGTCACACCCGCCCAGTTCGAGGCAGGTACTGGTTTCCGGCCAGGCGCTCTCCTCCACGTGGAACTTGATATCGGTCGGCAGCATCCAACGCGCCAGCAGGTCACGCGCCTCCTCTTCCGTAAGGCGTCCCGCCGCAAGATCGTCACGGTAGAGCGGGTAGAGTAATCGGTCAATATGCCCGAGCACGGAGATGCCGACGCACTCCAAAGTCGCCGTCACTTCACGCAGGAACCAGAGCATGGCCAGCCCTTCATAAAAGGTGCGCGGTGGATGAGCGGGAACCCGGCGCGCGGCGGTACTGATCATGGTGAGGAATCGACGCGCCTGCGCATCCGTCTCCACGGCCAGCAGCGCCTCGGCCTGCTCGGCAAAGCGCCGCGCCACCAGCAGTAGGGCCCGGCAGCTCCGCGACATCGCTTCCAGGTTTGCCGCTTGGTCCGCCGTACAGGGCTGTCCTTGGCGCGCCGCAATCTCCGCCAGCGTACCCTGCACGCCCTTGCGCAACAAGCGTGTGTAGCCCAGGCAATGATGATCGGTATCGAAACCGCTCCAGATACTCCACACGCCCAGACCGTGCGAGGGTTCATGGCGTTGAAAGGCCATGATGTAATCCCACTCAACCCGTTGTCCGAGCTTTGTTTGCTGGTGGTGAAATGCCCAGGCGCCGACCGTCATCTCCGGACTCGCCGGATTGCCCCAGTTCTCCGCGAAGCGCAGGCCCATTTCAAAAAAGAACGGGCTATGCGGGAAGATGACCGGGGAAAAGCGCGCCGCCATTTCTTCGTGCAGGCGTGCCTTGAGCAGCGACGGATGGCAATCCGGGTGCGCTGCGGCGTAGGCGGTCATCGCCATGGCGATTTCCTGACGGAGTTGTCGATTCTCCTCGGGGATCTGCGGAAATTGCGCGGCATGGTACTGCCGGTAATAGGCGGAGAGTTCCTGTCGAAGCTGTTCCATAGTGGCACCTCACGCGATGGGCTGTCACCATGATAGCAACAACGCTGCGCATTCTTGGGCTACGGACGGTGGATTCTTTTCGCAGAGCGAGGTATAATTTTGCGTCACCATGAAAGATCTACAGCAACAACATCCTTGGCCGTTGCCGCAATTGCCGCCGGCCTGCCGCGTGTGGGCGCTCAATGTGGGGCATTTGACCGGCTTTGGGCAGTCACATTATGCGCCGCTGCCCGACTACGTCTGCCCGCATCTGGTCGTCGCCGGCGAAGGGGTGGTGCGTACGCGCGCGGGGGAATGGCCGGTCCATGCGGGGGATATGTTTTGCCTGTGGCCGGGCGTCGCCATCGACTACCGTGATACCGCCGTGCACCCGTGGCAATTTTATTGGATACACCTGATCGGCGACGACGACAGGGCATTCGCCGAAGCGTGTGGCTTCTCGGCAACGCGTCCGGTCGTGCGCCCGGCCTATCCGGAACGCGTGGCGCGTGCGGTGCAGGCGCTGTATGACTACTACGGCGAGCAGGAATCCCATGAAAGTTACCACGCGCTCTCGTTGCTCTATGGCGTCGCCGCCGCCTGCCAGACGCAGCAACACCAGGCGTATGAGCGCGCTGACCTGGCATTGGAAGCGGCCGCGCTCATCGGTGCCTTGCATACCCCGGCGGTGAATGTCACCGATCTCGCCCACACGCTCCGTGTGAGTCGGAGTAGTCTGCTGCGCGCATTTCACGCGCAATTCGGTATGGGGCCGAGCGCCTATCTGCAGCAGGCTCGCTTGGACGCGGCGAAACGCCTGCTCCGGCAAAGTGACTTCACTGTCAGCGCGGTCGCGCTTGCGGCCGGCTTCGCAAACGAGAAGTATTTCTTGCGCTGTTTTCGCGCGGCGGAGGGCATGACGCCCAGCCAGTGGCGTGCACAAATGCGTCAGCGCGCGTCAGGCATCGATTGAAGCCGTGCTCAGGCCACCACGGCATTTTCCGCGAGGACCCGCTGCGCGGTTTGGCGTACCAGTGGGGAACGGTCCTTGAGCGCGCGCTGTACCACGCGTAAAGTATCCGCGTTCATCAAGTACTTCGCCAACGCGGTGATGGCAACGGACCGTAATTTCTCTGAACGCGTGCGAAGCGTGGAGACGAATGGCGGATAGACGATCTGCTCGAACTGACGACGCGCCGCCTTATCAGTAAACTGGCTCAAAGCCAGACAGACAGACAACTGCATGTCCTCGTCATGTGGATGCGAAAACGGCGGTGGATTCAACATGACGATGAGGCGCTTGAGCACGTCCGGCGTGCGACATTGCCCGGCAAGCGACACGGCGCGGGAGACGACCGACGGATGCGAGTCCGCCATGGCATGCAGTAAATCCGGGGCCGCCTTTTCCCCCAATAATTGGACCGCCGTCACCAGCGCCTCGCTGCGTATCCGGGGGTCCACATGATGAAGCTTCGTGCGCACCACGGAAAATGCCGACGGATCGCCGAGCGCGGCCAGCACATTCAAGAGATTGCGTTGCGCGAACCACGGCGTATCGGGGGATTTGAGTTCTTCCAACAAATTCGGCAAATGCTGTCCTCCATATTGGCGCAGCATTTGTATGACATTTTGCCGTTCGCCCATATCGGTGGTGCTTTGCAACTGTGACAGCAGTGCGTTGATCGTCTGCGTGCCGACTAATTCTTTGAGATCCTGCGCCGCGTCCACGTGATCGTCGGCATCGACGACCGTTTTGAGCAAGGGTAACAAATCCGGATGGTCGTAGATCGAGGATAACCCCTCATCGAGGATTTGCCTGAGTTCTGGGTCTTCCTCCCGTGCGATACGTGACTTCATCGCCTGCACTAACGGCACGATATTCTCCAGGTCCTGTACATTCAGCAGACAAGTCGTTAATTGGTGCAGCGCATTAACGATGGCGCGCGCCGCCTTGGGATCGTGCTCGTCTTCCAGCCGCGTGAGCAACATCATGGACAACTCGGTCAGATCATGCGACGAGAGGGACTGATAATTCTGACGCAGCCACTGGGCGAACTGATCGAGCAGGGCCAAGGGCGAACCATCGGCATTCCGATTGAACAGGCCCGCGTAATTATCGGTGGTAAATAGCTTGTCTTTGTCCAGGTCGTCAAAAACGTCAGTCTTGCTATCGGCATTCGGGCTGCCATCGTAGTGGAGAATGATGTGTGGCCAGGAAGCGTAGGACTCTTGCAACAGCTCGGGGAGCGACCGGCCTGATTCATCTTCATCGTAGCAGGCCAAGAGCGCGAAAAAGCTCTCCAACTCAGCGGTCGTGATGCCGGGAAGCAGTTTGATGGCCTGTAGCATGTCGTTCATGCGCTGCGTGAAGTATTCCACCACCGGCATAAACTCACGTTGCCGCATCAGCACGCCGTTGACGGCAAAGCGCTTGCCGTCATGGGAAAACACAAAGGCGGGAAAGCGCGTGAATATCTGTGCGAGGCACTCCATCGCTTCTTGTGATGCGGTGCTCACGACAACATTGTCCGTCGGATACAGCCGAAGATGTACGGCGACCAGGCGCAACGCCAAAGCGGTGTTCCCCAAGAGCTGGAGATCATCCGGTGAGTAGATTACTCGCGTAATTGCGCTACCATTTGCTGATATCAGTTTATGCCGCCTCGCGCGTTATGCCAAAAATGCGCCCCGTTTTCCGCGACTCGCCAGCGGGCAGATCGCAGAAATTCATAACTCGTACCATTGACTTCGGATAGTATAACGACTCACTATACGGAAAGCAAGAGAGCGTTCGTGCGACGAACAGACAGCATGGCACGACACAAAAAGTGCCATCGCGTACGATTATGGTTGATCACGCATCGTCTGGTTCGTGGCTCCACGCGGATGGTGAGCAGGCTTCCCGCCTGTTTTTTCACCAAAAGACTCCTGCCTGCCTGAACGCCCACAGATGGAGAAGACCGGCTGTCCCATGGCTGTTCGACTCGCAACCACCGGCTGAAGCCGATGCCAAAGAAGACGAGTGATTAATCCGAGGAATGCCCTCGTGCGTGGTGGCACTATCAAAGCACACGGGGATAGCCGGGCTTGGGCCCTGTTCCAGACAGTGCTGTTGACACTATGCTGACCTGAAGTCCTTAGCACTGTCTGGAACAGGGCCATAGCCCGGCTATCCCCGGCCGGAAACAACAGCCTGAATGGGATCACTGACGAGGCGCATAGCCCAGTAACAGTACACCGCTTTGAGCGGTACACAACATCAAGCCTCCGGCGCTGCCGGAGGTCCATGACTTCCCGTAACCTTACGCGTGTGGCATAACATGCCGATTATGAGAGCTCTTGAAAGAACTCGACCTCTTCGCCATCCGGCCCATACACGAACGCGATACGAATGTGCATGGCAGTCGGTTGACATGGAACATCCAGCGTTGTCGGCGGCATCTTGCTTGTGGCCCCAGCCTGCAGCGCCCGTTGCCAAGACGCATCGCAATCATCCGCGTGCAGAGCGAAATGCAGCAACACGCCCTCCGGGCGCGGCGACGGCGCGCCGCCGGCGAAGAGTTCGAGCGCATTGCCGTTGCCGGCGTCGAGCATCACAGCCCGACCGTCCCCCTCGCCCCAGGCACGGGTCACGACACAGCCCAATCCCACGGTGTAGAAGCGCACACTGGCATCGAAATCATGCGCACGCAGTGCGAGATGGTGAAACCCACGTGGTGAATTTTGCATTGACGGTGACCTCCAGTACGAAAAGTAAATTTTCCATGTGTGATAACTTCACGCTTCAAAGCGACACAGTCCCTCCGCAAAGACCGTGACGCAGGCATTGACGACATCAGGGTCATAGACCTGGCCGGCGCGTTGCTGAATTTCATCGAGCGCTGCGGGCAGACCGCGGGCAGGGCGATATGGGCGGTGCGAGGCCATGGATTCCACCACGTCAGCGACGGCGAGGATGCAGGCCTCCGGGAGGATATCATTGCCCACCAGCCCGTTCGGATAGCCGGTGCCATCGAGCCGTTCATGATGCTGCAGTACCATCTGCGCCACCGGCCAGGGGAAGTCGATACTTTTTAAGACTTCATATCCGGCCTGTGGGTGCGCTTTTATGACGCCGAACTCCATGGCGGTCAGGGCACCGGTCTTACTGAGGATCTCGGCGGGCACGTAGAGTTTACCGATATCGTGCAACATGCCGCCAACGCGTAATCCCTCAATACGCGGCAGGGGCATATCCATGACCCGCGCGATAGCGCAGGCGAGCTCGCTCACGCGGCGTTCATGCCCGGCGGTGTACGGATCACGCATCTCCGCGATCTTGGCAATGGCGGTGATCGTTTCATCGAGGATGCTCTGCAAACGGCGATTATTTTGTTTCAACTCTTCCGCGCGCTGCATCTGCTCGGTGATATCAGTCATGATGTGCACAGCACCCTGCACCTCGCCCTGTTCATCGAGCATGGGATCGATGGTCACACGGTACCAGTTATCGCCCCGTGCCACGGTTTCCACCGCGGTTTCCTTGCACTCAGTGGCGCGCACCAGCGCACAGGTCGCCGGTGGCAAGAGCGAGTCATGCAGCATACTGCAGACGGACGTACCGAGCACGGCATCGAACGACTTTTCGAGCAACTGCGATGCGGCGCGATTACAGCGGTTAATGATCCCGTCCGCGTCCACCACGCAGACCGGGTCGATGATGGCATCGAAGGTGGAGCGCCATTGCCGCGCGGAACGGAGCAGGTCTTCTTGTGCGCGCTGGCGTTCTAAAGGGATGCGAAGCGCTTCAATGCCGTACGCCAGGTCGTCGGAGAACTCGCTCAAGCGTTCCGTTTCCGCGTCATCAAATGCCTCAGGCTGCGCGGCATAGATAACGAGCACCCCGATGGGCTTCAGATTGACCAGCAACGGGATGATCATTAGCGAACCGACATTTTGCGCGTGCGCTTCCGCCAGCCAGGGCTGGGGCAGCGCCACCTTCGTCAGCCGTGACAACGTCTGCACGATACCGAGGCGCATGGCGTGTTCC
The DNA here is from genome assembly GCA_036504255.1 of Armatimonadota bacterium. GTDB lineage: Bacteria > Armatimonadota > Hebobacteria > CAIYQO01 > CAIYQO01 > DASXVL01. The sequence continues at coordinate 11,541 of DASXVL010000771.1, forward strand.
AGCGGGTCATGCGTCTGTCGTGGCGCATCGACGGCGACCAGCAACTGCGCAAGCGTCGGTAACTCCAGCCCGGAGCACGCCTGCGGACGCAGCACACGTTGACCGTTCTCCTCATGGGCTAATCCCGCCCATGCGGCCACATACCCACCATGCGCGACGAGAATTTCACAGACCTGCTGGAGCAGTTCCGACTCACCGGTCGCACAAAAGAGCGTCTTCTTGATCTCCGACACCAGCGTCAGCGTGCGCTGTGTGCTGATGAACTCGGTCTGCAACGCGTTGGCGACCGTGACATCAGCCAATTGCAGGGTGATTCCGCTTGCTTCTCCGGCAGGATCAAGGATCGGCGCAGCGGTCAGCGACACAGTACATAGGGTGTCGTCCTTGCGCCGGCACGTTGCCTGCAGGTCACGCACGGTTTCCTTGGCGAGGACGCGCGCACAAATGGCGGCGAACTCTGCCTGCGTCTCATCGGCCATGAGGGGCAACGGTCGGCCATAGACCTCATATTCGCGCCAGCCCAAGAGCGTCTCGGCACTCGGATTCCAGGTGGTGACATTCCCAGCGGGATCGAAGGAAATGGTCGCGAGGGGCGACGCGGCGTTGAGGGCGCGGAAGGTCGCGCGCGCTTCCTGCAA
>DASXVL010000772.1:0-11838 GCA_036504255.1 Armatimonadota bacterium
CATGCAGCGGGCGCGTCCTCGCCTGACGGGCACTCGGCGCGAGGACAGTCCCATACGCTTTTCGCCGGTATCGTGTCGCTATTGTAGATGGAAGCGGGGCGTTCTGCCCTGCGGGCAGGCCATCCTTCCACACGGTGCTGCTGGTACTGCCGGGTGGCAAGGCCAGTCAGCCTTATCATGTCTCCAGACATGGGCGCGGTCTTCGCCTTCCTTTCGGTGGTACCATAAGCGCCCTCGCTTCCCGCTGTCGGGGCCGCCCGCTGTGGCGGTTCGCAAAAGGCGCATCCTCCGAAGATAAGCCATGAGGCAGCCGGCACTCCCGGGTCGAGACCGCAGAGGTCAAAGCGTTTTTCTTGCCAAATGAAGTAAGCGTATTTGAATGGCATTGGGCCATTACCCTGCTATCCCGATGGACAGAACATAAAAACAGTACCCCGGCTCTGCGATAATCGAGAGCCGGGGTACTGATTTTTTCTGTTGTGTTGTCCGGTTACAGCGTCGCGCCAACCTTCGGCTCTGCCGCCACGGGCACCCGATCAAAGAGCAGGTTCACCCCGGTGTCGCCACCGGCAAAGATGTGCACGCGGTCCATGTCGAGGTGGAATGTCACCGGCTTCCCTTCCTCCAGGCCGCCGCACGGGTCGATGCGCGCGATGATTTTGGGGTGCGTGGGCGTGAGGGCATAGACGTCGATCTTTTCGCCCAGCGGCTCCATGACGATAATTTCGGCAGGCAGGCTATTCTCCGTCCCGGCAAAGCGCCCGTCCGTGACAGGACTTAACGCCTCGGGGCGTATGCCAAGAACCACTTCCTGTCCCACATGGCCGGCCAGGGATTTCGCCATGGTGGGCAGCAGGCGAATCTTCGTGCTCCCCTCGTCGAAATAGAGCGCCTCACCGTTCGCCACCAGGGTACCGGTGAAGAGGTTCATCGGCGGGGTGCCGACAAAGCTGGCGACGAAGCGGTTGGCCGGATGCATGTAGACATCCAACGGCGTGCCGCACTGCTGAATGATGCCATCTTTCATGATAACGATGCGGTCACCCAGCGTCATCGCCTCTTCCTGGTCATGCGTGACGTAAATGGTAGTGGTCTTCAACTGGCGGTGAATGCGTTTCAACTCGGCGCGCATTTCCACGCGCAACTTCGCGTCCAGGTTGGAGAGCGGCTCGTCAAAGAGAAACACCTTGGGATGGCGCACGATGGCGCGTCCCACGGCCACGCGCTGGCGTTGACCCCCGGAGAGCGCTTTTGGCTTCCGTTCCAGGTACGGTTCCAGGCCGAGCACTTTCGCCGCTTCGTGAATGCGCTGATCGATCTCTTCGCGCGGATATTTGCGCAGTTTCAACCCGAACGCCATATTCTGGTAGACGGTCATATGCGGATAGAGGGCATAGTCCTGGAAGACCATCGCGATATCGCGGTCCTTCGGGTGAATCTCATTGACGATGGTCTCGCCGATGCTGATCGTGCCCTCGCTGATCTCCTCCAGGCCGGCCACCATACGCAGCGTGGTGCTTTTCCCGCAGCCGCTCGGGCCGACCAGGACGATGAGCTCGCCATCCCGAATGTGCAGGTTGGCGTTATCCACGGCCTTGACCTCACCGGGATAAATCTTCACGACATTATCCAGTACGACTTCAGCCATACGTGTCTCCTTATAATTAGCCCTTAACGGCCCCGAGTTGAATACCCTTCACCAGATGCTTTTGCATGGCGATAAACAGAATCACGAGCGGCACGATACTCATCACCGACGCCGCCATCAGATGCGTGGTATCCTGCCCATTCTGGCTTTGGAAGGCCAACATACCGATAGGCAAGGTGCGCAACGCTTCGTCTTTAATAATAATCAACGGCCAGAAGAAACTCTGGTAGGTACCCAGGAAGGTAAAGATGGACAGCACGATCAGCCCGGGACTGGTCAATGGCAAGATGACATCGGTGAACAGTTGCCATTCGCTCGCGCCGTCAATCGAGGCCGCTTCATCCAAACTGCGCGGCAGCCCCATCATGAACTGGCGCAGCAAGAACGTGCCGAAGGCGCTGAACGCGGCGGGGATGATGAGCCCGGCCATGTTGTTGTAGAGGTTGAGTTTGAGAATGACCCAGAAGTTCGGGATCATCAGCACCACGCCGGGCACCATCATGGTCGCGAGATAGAGCAAAAAGACGGTGTCGCGGCCACGCCATTGCAGGCGGGAGAAGGCGAAAGCGGCCAGCGCGCTGGTACACACCTGCGCCAGCGTCACCCAGACGGAGACGACGATGGAGTTCAAATAATAGCGCCCGAACGGCACCATTTTGAAGACATCGATATAGTTGCTGAAGAGCCAGGTGGAAGGCCACAGCGCCTTTTCGAGATCCGACAGCGGCTTAAAACTGGTGAGCACTTGCCAAATGAACGGCAGCAACATCAAGATGGCGATGAGCACCAATGCGGCAAAGCGCACCACCGTGCCTACCTGACTTTCTCGTTTGGCCACCCGGGCTTTGGTGACGGGCGGCGCCAGCGGCTCAGTCGTAGTCGTCATGATTCCGGTCCTTTCTTGTCTACGGCCCTCTCCCCATCCCCTCTCCCAAGATTGGGCGAGGGGCCTCAGTGAGGAAGGGATGTGTTAATCATTCACCATCTGGTTGCCGAACTTCCAGTTAATCAACGTCACCAAAAAGATAATCAGGAATAAGCTCCAGGCAATGGCGGAGGCCAGCCCGAGCTTAAAGTCGGTAAAGCCCTGGTTGTACAGGTAGTAGCTCAAGGTGGTGGTGGAGTTGGCGGGGCCGCCTTCGGTCATGACGCGCGCGGTATCGAAGCCACCCTGCAAGCCACCGATGGTGCTCATAATCACGATAAAGAACGTCGTCGGCGCGAGTTGCGGCCAGGTGACATTCCAAAACGTTTGCCATTTATTCGCGCCGTCGATGGATGCGGCCTCGGTGAGCGACACCGGGACGTTACTCAACGCGGCCAGGTACATGAGCATGTTATTCGAGCCCACCGCCATGAAGACACCCATGATGATTAACGCAGGCTTGCTCCAGTCGGGGTCCGCCAACCACTTGGGGGCGAGCAGACCGGCGTCGCCCGCCGCGGCCACGGTCGCGGGCAGATGGGAGATGACCATGCCCACCCAGCCGACACAAAAGGCCACCACCGCCACGCCGATCGCGCCGAAGACCAACCCGACGATGGTGATGTCGCGGTAGCGCAGTTTATTGATGCCGTCCACCAGGAACCATGCGAACAACACGAGCGCGCCGATAATGAGTAGCCACCCGCCACCCTGCCAGAGCCAGGACGGTGAGGCATGCACCGCGGACACCGTGGTATCGAGCACCGGCTGTACGAGACGGTTAATGGGGCCGCCTTCCGGACGGTAGAGGGCTTTCCAGAGAATATAGACCGCCACACCGGCGGTGAGGTTCGGCAGGTAGAAGATGGTGCGAAACGCGGTTTGCCCAAAGATCTGCCCACAGATGAGCATAACCCCGGTGATGACCACCATGCAGATGCCGATGGCGGTGACGCCCAACAGCGCCATACTCACGGCCGCCAGCACGGTAACCACCACGGTGAGCAGAATAAAGCGTCCCCCACCACGTTTGGCGAGTACGCCCCCCACGGGCTTTTCCAGCAGCAGCGCCGCGCCGAGCGAGAGTGCAATGCTCACCGGAATGCCGACCATCAGGTAGAGCGTATTGGCAAAGTCGAAGCTAAAATTCCGCCACTCGTCGCGAAAGAGCGTGATGAAATTTTCAAAACCGATAAATTTCACCACCTCGGTGGAATAGTGGTTATGAATGGTCAGGTCCCAATTGGTAAACGCCATAATGAGACTGAAGACCACCGGGCCGGCGGTAAAGACCATGAAGCCGAGAAAGTTCGGCGCCAACATGGCCAGCGCGATCCAGAGCGTACGTTTTTCACGCTTCGTTAAGGCACGGGTTTTCATCGCACACTCTCCTTCGCCACGGCGGCGTCATAACGCGCGCGCAATTTCGCATCGTGCGCCAGATTCACCTGGATTTCGTTATTCACCAACCGCGTGAACGTCTTCATCATCGCGGCGGCGGTGCATTTCTGCGCGACCAGCAGATCCGTTTGTTCCTTCCACAAGCGCTGGAAGCGGAACGGGGGCAGGAACGGGCTGATCTCGACGTCACGCGACACGCGCATGCTCTTGATCCACAACGGGCTATTGGCAATTTCCAAGCCCGATGGCGGTGGCGGCCCCGCGGTGACGCCCTCCGGTCCGGTATCATATTTGATCATCGGCGCAAAGGCATCGTAGCTGCTGTTGATCTGCCGGTTATAGGGTTCACTGGCAAGAAATTCGAGGAAGCGCAATGCGTATTTTACGTTCTTGCTGGTACGGTTGATGCCGGTACAGCGGCTCTGCGTCAAGCCGGCGGGATGCTTGAAGTAGGGCAGCGGGGCTGCGCCAAGCTTGAAGGGCGACGGCTTTCCGCTTTCCATGGCTTTCCGCGTATCGCGCACATACCCGGTCAGCCACCAGCGCGCGCCGCTGGTCATGGCGAAATGGTCGTTAGAGAAGGTGTTGACGCTCCCACCCCAGCCGCCGGCCGCCGTCATACTCTGAATGTCGCTCGAAGTGGGCATGACGTGGTATTTGTAGCGCAGATCGTAATAGAACTGCATCGCCTCAATGGCATCCGGGGAATCCGCGATGCAGCGCGTACCATCGGGGGTAAAGATGCGGCCGTCATTCTGATAGATAAGTTGGATCGGATCGACTTCCAACATGCCAAACTGCATCGTACCGTCCGGGCGCTTATGCGTAAACTTCTGCGCCACCTCCAGAAATTGCGTCCAGGTCCAGGAAGCCGGCTCGGGATACGGCACGCCTTCGGCGTCAAAAAGCTTCTTGTTGAAGAGGATCACAAATGAGCCGGCATTGGTTGGCGCGCCATATTGTCGTCCCTCATATACGAAGCTAGGCCAAATGCCCGGCCAAATCGCTTCTTTCGCGAAGCCGTGCTTCTTGGCCTCATCCGTCACATCGAGGATAATCCCGCTCTTCACTAACCGCTCAATATCGGTGGAGCCGTACATATCGAACAGGTCGGGGCCGACGCCGGCGGCGGACTGAATGACCACCTTCTCGCGCCCGGCATTGGACGGATCGATGCGTATGTCAATTTTTTGCCCGTACGTTTTGAGGTGCCAGTCCTTAAACATGGCCATCTGCTCTTCGCGTGCGGGATTGCCATCGGTGGCCCACACCAGTTGGGCGACCCCTTCATATTGCGGTTTTGGCATCGTCGCGAGATCGAGGAGGAGGAGGGCTGTGGCTCCGATGAACACGCCAAATATGACCCATTTCATGAAATAGTCCACCTTTCGACTCATCCGGTTGAACACCCTGTCGCCATGGGCTGGGGCTCTCATGGGGAATAGAACAAGGTGGTTATTTCTTTCGTGCCATGGAACCGATTCCCTGCTAACGTTCAGATAAATTATATAGTATTCACAAACATTGCAGCAATACGGCCGCACAGCAAGGAACTATGGGCTTGATTGTCGTGATTTTCAGCATCAATTTCGGGTACTATAGGACCACATGTTGGATGATGCACGCGAAGCGTATAGTGATGACGCGCGTCTGGTCAGCCGGTCGCTTACCGGGGATCAGGCCGCGTTTCGTCAGCTCTACGAGGCGTACGCGCCGTTCGTCTACCGCCTGACGCTACGCATGCTTGCTAACCCCGATGACGCGGCGGACCTGACGCAGGAGATTTTTGTCCGCGCGTATCAACGCCTGCACACTGTACGCGACGGGACAGCCTTCCAGGCCTGGCTGACGCGATTAGCGGTCAATATGACGCATGACCGCGCAAGACGCGCCAAACCCGTCCAGGTGCCATTCGATGAAGAATTCGCGGACGGCGTCGCGTTGGCAGCGACAGCGGATGGCGAGGAACGCGTGTTGGCCGGGGAACGCTCCGCCCAATTGCACGCCGCCCTCCGCGCACTCTCCAACGAACACCGCCTGGTAGTCATCCTGCATCATCTGGAAGACAAACCCGTGGAAGAGATCAGCGCGCTGTTGCAGATTCCCGTAGGCACGGTGAAATCGCGCCTCGGCCGCGCGCGCGCAGAGTTGCGCAAACGGCTTGCCGGGTATTTTGATGTGGTGTCCGCGGGGTAAAACTGCGGGCTGCTCTGCGGAGGCGGTGGCGATACAGCACCGTTTGGAAGCCGACCGCAGTCGCGCTCAGCCTCCCGATAGTACATCCCCGGAAATGCTTTTGCGGCACGCCGAGCGCAACTGCGGCGGCCTATAAGAAAACACCATCAGACGGTTACAAGATTCCTGAACTGATCCGGGCATGATCTCTCAAGACTGGCCTGGACTCTGGTCACTGCCAGACAGTGCTTCCTTACGGAGTTCGCCCCCGCTGCCCTATCAGGGCTGCAGGCTCTGCAGCACGCGCTTGAGGGACGCCGGGGATAGTTCGCCGACGGCAGTCACCGAAAGCGCGCCGAGGGTGCGTGTCTGTACCACGGCCTGGCCCGTGGGCGTCATCTGACATCCCTCCCCCATCATGCAGGGGCGACCCGCCATCTCGAACAACGTCAGCGCACGCAGGCCGTCACCGTAGCGCAAAGTGATCATCTCGCCACCGCAGCAATCGCACTTTCCGTGGAAGATACCACGCGGGGTGAAACCGTCGGGCAACCAGTGCGGCCGCGCGAGCGGATGGCCCAGCGCCATCATCGCCTGTTTCTCCGTCGTTGGCGCGAGCGTCGCACGACCGGACGGCGCGCTGGGCGCGACGCGTATCGGTACGTAAGTGATGCGCTCCACGCGCATCGTGCTCGGCGCTTGTCGTTGATAGATGGTGGTCATGGCCAGCGCCACCCCGGTTTCACGATCCAGCGCAAGCGTCTTGCGGATCGGTCCACTCTTCACCCAGAGCCGCACCACGGCGCGCCCGGCTTCCTGCCCGGTGCCTACAATACGTGCCCAGGCGTGCGGCGCAAGCTGCGCGGTCGCGTCGCCCGTCGCCACGTTGCAGGCTTGCGTGCCGCAGCGATACCAAGCGTGCGTTCCATCGTACCCCAGCATGCACGGTGGGCCACCAGGAGTGTTGACCTCCATGGTGTACTGCCCGTTCATGCCTTGTTCGAGGGTAAAGCGCGCCTGACGTCCGTTATTGTTACTGACGCCCTCCGCGCGGTAGCTCACCGCCAGGCTCGCGTGACGCGCCACGGCCAACCAGTCGGACGCGGTGCGCCCGTCAACGCGGCGCACGAAGCCGAACGCCCAACACCCGGCAAGGCCGAGGAGGAGCAGAGCGGAAATCACCAGCATTACCATCTGTGGACGTCGTGACATTAACGCGTATTCTCCTGTGAGGCCAACATGACCCCGATACCCGCGCGGTCCGCCAATGGGTCCTGCGCGGAGAGCAGGGCGTGATCCGCCGCATACGACGCAGCCGCCGAGGACGCGGTGGGCAACGGTGCGCCACGCATGGTCAACAGCCCCATAAAGACGGAGGCCGCCAGACCCAGTCCCACGGCGGTCTGCCACCAGCGGGCCACACGGTGCGGTCGCGCGTTGATGCGCGCCGCAACAGCGGGCCAGATGTCCTCGGGCAGCGCCGGAGCGGGCAGGGACGCCAACGCGTGCCCCACCCCATCAAGCGCCGCCAGTTCGCGGCGGCAGGCGGCGCACTCCGCGAGGTGCGCTGCCAGCGCACGACGTGCCGCTTCCGGCAAGGCATCCGCATGATAGGCGGCTAACTGATCGAGATTTGGGCTATGCATGGCGTCCCCCGTCTGCACGTTCACCTATCCTCACAACTCATGCACTTCTCTGCTGCGGCGGACGGGGCGGTCGCCGCCTGTGGTACCGGCACATTAAAGCGCGTGGTGAAGTGGTAGTCGCTGGCCGCCAGTGCCTTGGAGATCGCTTTCGTCGTCACCGTTGCGCCGGGCGCAAATCCGATGTAGGCCACTTTGCCGTTGGCATCGAGCGCCACATCGCTCACCCCGGCGATCTTCTTCAGCACTTTGGGAATCTCGACAAAGCACCCGTCGCACATTTTGGCGTTCTTCGCGCACATGGTGGTATCGATTTGCGCGACGAGGTGGCCGGTATAGGTTTTCTTCACATCCATCGCCTGCGGATGCGCGGAAATGGCGGCGACCAATTTACTCACCGTCGTCTTCGTTTCATCGAGCGTCGCCGTTACCTGCGCAGGGTCAAGCGTCGCTTTGACATGGCTGACGCCCGGGAGCTTGGCCAGATCTTTCTGCAAACCATCGGGACACATCGGGCAGGTAAAGCCGTCGACGGCGACAGTCACCGCCGTGGTCACCGGCTTAACAGGCTTCGGCGCGCTGGCCGCCCATAGCGCCGCCCCGGCGAGGAGCAACAACCCGGTGAGGGTCACATAGAGTGTTTTCTTCATCAGTATCCCCTTTCGTAAATTCATCATTGTAAATCTTGTAGCCGCGCCTGCTTGCACAGCGCATCCACGCGCTGACGCTGCGCCGGCGTGAGGAGCGCACGCGCCTGCTGCCAATAGGCGTGGCGGGTGGTCGTCTTCACACGTGAGAGCCGCTGATACGTAGCGCTCTGCGCGTTCAACTCCTGTATAGTAGGACGTGTCGCACCCTGTGCGCGTTCCACATATTGTTGATATTTTTTTGTGGCGATGGTCAATTGCTGCTGCACCGGGGCGATGTCGCGCCGGTAAGCGTCGGCGACGCGGCGCACGCGCGTCACCTGTGCCGTCGACAGCGTCAACTCCTGCTGGTGCCGCAGCAGGTATTCCGGTACCGGCGCGATACCCTCGGCTTCGTCACCGATGACATGCCGTTCAATGACCGGCGCAGTGACGGCTTTCCGTCGCCCTTGCACAAAGGTGTAACCCACGAACACCAGCGCGAGGACGAGTGCCACAATCGTGCCGGCGCCGAAACGCAATTTCAATTTCATACTTCCTCCGTGATGTGCGGGCGTGCCGTATCATCCGCGACTGGCGGTGCGCCGAAGAGGCGCACGCGGAGACGTCCGAGCCCTTAGAGGCTGTTTGAAGATTCTCGCTCCTCGATTGAGCGCCATCTTTTTCCGTGGCTCTTTGTCAGGATTTCTCACCTTATCGAGCTTAGATAACGCCTCGAAATCCTTTCGTGAGCGACGAAAAAATCTGACGCTCACTCGAGGACCGAGAATCTTCAAACAGCCTCTTAGATAAAGTCATCCGCATATGTGTGCAAGATGGGAATATCGAGCAGTGAGATAATTGTACCCACGGTCAACCCGCCTATGACCGCCGTCGCCAACGGGCTGTAGGCATCCACCCCGGTTTTCGGGAAGAAGGCGACGGGGGCCATGGCGATAATGGTAATCATAGCGGTCATATGAGTCGGGCGCAACCGCTGCGGGCAGGCGGTGGCCACCGCTTCGTCACGCGGCACCCCGGCCGCGTGGTACCTCTTCACCAGGCCGATGAGCAGACGTTTGAAGGAATCCATCATCTGCGTCATGTCCCCGCGCACTTCAATGCCATAGCCCGGCGTGAAGATGATCTGCTGCATCGCTTGCATCTGCACATCCATGGAGAGGTCCATCGAGGGGGGTGCCGGGAATGGTCGCCAACACGCGCGCCATATTGACGAAACGATGTGCGAGCATCCAACGGATGAGCCGTTCATAGCCCGCTCCATCTCGCTTCCCGGTGTAGGGGCCCCCAAACGGTGCTTCTGACACCAACCCAGCCGCAACACCCGCCGCTTTCAGCGCAAACCACTATGCCTTTTTCTTGCGCGCCACAATACCGACCACCACACCGATCGCCACCAGGGCGCCGATGATGATCGCCGGCCAGGGTTGGCTCGTTGGCGCCGGGGTTGTCGGCGCGGTCTCACCGGTCAGCGCCGCTTTGCCCGCCTGCACGGTAAACGCCGCGATCCCGTCGCCCGTCATGTCCATCCCGGCCATATGCTGTACTTTCGCCGAAACAGTCCATGCACCGGCCATACCGAAATTCACCTTGGCGGTATATTCCCCGGGTTGCGCGCCGGGCGTCGCTTTGACGTCGCTCGGCATGGACATCGCCGTCATATCCAGATGCACATCAACCCCCGCACCGCGCACCGGCTTCCCGCCGTCCGTCACCGTAAAGGTCAGCGTGTTGTCGCCTACCACTATGGCAGCCGGTTGGCTTGTCAGCTCCACGGTAAATTTTCCTGCCTGTGCGCTCTGCCCCGCGGCAGAGGCTACCACTGCCAGCAACACGGACACGCTGAGCAAAATCGCAGTCACCAGTGTTTTCATTATCGGTCCTCCACTTGTTTACGCAGGCTGATTTCCCGCTGATACCAATGAAGACGTCACGCGAGGTGTTCCGGTTCCCTCTCGTACGATAATATTTTCCGCGGTATCCCTGCGTGCGCACCGTCTATCCATATTCTATACGCAATGTGTCATGTCGTGCAGCCTGTCTCGTGGTGTGAGCAAGCGTTTAGCGTTTAGCGCATAGTTGTAGCGAGTAGTCACGTCCTACCTTATTCTTGGTGTTCGTAGCGGGCGCGCGCTACAAACGCTTCATCTGCGCAGCGAGGAAAAATTTGACAACCCACTACAGCTAAACGCTTGGGAATCTCGCGCGCCATCGTCCCCCTATACGCTAGACGCTAGACGCTAAACGCTGACACGTACAACATCACAGCCTGATGCTCAGATCTCAATTGTGCGTCTCTCGGGCCGCCCGCAGTGACGCGCAGACCTAATGCGCGCCTACACACACCCGTCGCCGAAGCGCGCGAGTGTGCGCTATTTTGCTCGCGCCTCGGCAATATCATCGCGTATTCGCCATGCGCGACTTTCGTGGCGGAGAAGCGGGTGGTATAATATGTGCGGCGGCTCACTATGGCGCCACGTGGATATTACTTATGGATATGATGGATCAATTTGTTCAAGAACGCTGGCGCGAGTTGCAGGAGATGCAACGCGACGATCAGCGTGCCCGCGAAGAGGATGCCGACTTACGCGCCGAAACCGCGTACCTGCGCATGCGGCTGGCCGACTCCTATATGCGCAATGGCAAAACAACGCGTGCCATTGCCGAATATAAACGCGCCATCAAGCTCGACAAAAAGAATGCCGTCTTTCACACGCGACTGGCCGATGCCTATGTTGCCCATGAGGACATCCAGACGGCGATGACGACATACCAGCAGGCTATTCGTTTTGACCCGCAACTCGCAGAGCCGCATTCCAGTGTCGGTGACCTCTACTTACGTTATGGCATGTTTCGTCATGCCATCGAGCAGTACCGCGAGGCGGTGCGTTTCGAGCCGGAGCGGGCATTTTTCCATTACCAGTTGGGCAATACCCTGGAGCATATCGGCCTTATGGACGAGGCGCGAACCGCCCTGGAACAAGCGGTGTTGCTGGCGCCGAAAATCGCCTTTTACCGTTTTCGCGTGGCGGCCCTCTGCCAGGTGCAAAAGCGCTGGGAGGAAGGGTACGTGCACCTGGGACATGCCTGTCGTCTCGCGCCGCACGATGACTATTACCTCGTGCGTTTGGCCGGGATGGCGATCTCGCTCGGCCGTCAGGATGAGGCCATCCAATGCTTGCAACGCGCTATCGCGCTGCGCCCGCGCAACGACGCTTACCAACAATTACTCATCGAAACACTCCGTCTTGCTGACCGACCGGAAGAAGCTCGCGCCATCAGCCGACGGCTTGCCCCATTAGACGCCTATGACCGCACGTTCGTCGAGCGGCGCATGTCCGAGTGGCACTTCCCGAACGATACCCGCGCGGACACCAGCCAATTCCCGGAATTTCCGTA
>DASXVL010000773.1:0-4738 GCA_036504255.1 Armatimonadota bacterium
CCCGCTCTCTCGAGGGCAGGGAACGGCGGGACTCGCTGCGGCTCGAACCCTTCCAAACAGTGTTGGAGCCCCACCGCCTCTGCAGTGCCCTCGGTTTTCATCCAGCGCGCAACCGGGCTACCCGGTCCTGGACTTTCATACCATGCTATGCCAGCTAGGCTGAACCACCATGACAGTCCTGCCACCATGTGCCCGGCGTCATTTTGCTGACAGGCTCACCAGTGCTTTGACCACCTGGCGGGCACGCACGGCGTCGAAGGCGGCGTTGATATCTGCGAGCGCATAGGGGGCGGCGTCCAGGTCGAGCCAGATTCCGGCGTCGAGTCGGCCTTGCTCCATGTGCGCGATGATCGCGTCATGGCTCTCTTCCTCGTCGTAGCCGTAGTTCGCATAGGTAAAGGCGCCGCGCGCCCGCGTGGGGGTCAGTTGGGTGGCCCCGTATTCATCGACTCCGTAGATGCCGATGATGCCGCCGGGCTTCAGGCAGGGCAGGACCGCGTCGAGGGTGGAGCGCTTGCCCACCGCATCGATGATGAGGTCGAAGCCGTCGGGAAAATCTGCGTTGATGGTGTTGGCGATATTGGCCCCGGCGTAGTCATAATAGGCGCTCGCCCCCGCCCGCCGCGCGTGCGTTTCACGCGCCGCGTTGCCGACGTTGACGATGCGCGGCGCGCCATAGTTGCGCGCATGCGAGAGGAAGGACAGGCCGTTGCCGCCCGACCCCACCACCAGCACCGCGGCCCCCGCCTTGACGCCGATACGGGTCAGATAGCTGTACGTTTCACGCCAGGTAATAATCATGGTGGCGGCGCGCGGGTCGATCGTCGCGGGAATGAACTGATTGATGCGATACCCCGACCATTCCGCCGCCGGCAGCCCGTCATCACGCATGGCCCGATAGTCGCGCGCCAGACCATGCTCGGCGAAACCACCCCAGTTGACGGCCAGCCCCTCGACCGGCGGTGTACCGACCCGGCTGACGAGATCGCCGCAGGCGAAATTTCGCACTTTCGCGCCGACCGCTATCACGCGCCCGACGCTCTCATGCCCGAGCACCGTGGGGTACTGCACGGGAAAGGGGAAGCGGCCATGAATCAGGTGAAGATCCGTCCCGGAGCACGTCGCCCCGTAGAGCATCTCGCAGAGCATCTCGTAGTCACCGACCACCGGCATAGTAAGGTCATGGATGACCAGAGCGCCGGGCCGCTCAATTATCGCTGCTTTCATGTTTTCCTCCGTTGCAGGGTGTTGGCCTTACGACCATTGAATGACCGCGCCGAGTACTTCAGCCGCGTTGCCGGTATTGATGCGGTGGTAGAGATCTGCCGCCTTGGTATACGCCACGCGGTGGGTGATGGTGCGCCCCCAGGGTAACACATTACGCGCCATATTGTTGAGCACCGCTCGGCGACAGGGGGCTTGCCCGTCGTCGCAGGGGAAGTACATGGTCAACCTGCGCCCGTGCGCGGCGATGAAGTTAAGTCCCAGCGGCGCGTCGCCATAGTTCCCCTGCATCACGAAAGTGCCGAACGTTTTACAGAGCGGCAGCGTCTCGTTCACGCAGGCAGGAATGCCCGTGCACTCAAAGACCGCATCTGCGCCTTCCGGGGCGACGGCGTGCAGGGCCGTGAGCGCATCGTCCTTGCGCGTGTTGACTACCAGGTCCGCCCCCATACTGCGTGCGATCTCCAGGCGGGCATCGTCGATGTCGAAGGCCATCACGCGACAGCCACGCTGGCTGCACGCGGCGATCACGCCCAGCCCGATGAGCCCGGCGCCGTAGACGGCGACGAGTTGCCCCATGCGCGGATTGGCCATATCGACGCCAAAGAGCCCGACGGCCGGCATGACAAACATGCTGGCGGCTTCCAGGTCGATGCCGTCCGGCAGCACTTCCAGACCATACTCCGCCGGGGACGGGATGACGTGGTAGGAACTATGCGTGCCACTCACCGGGGAGACGACTTGCCCGTTCGCCAGATGAAATGGCTGGTTGCGCCGCAGATAAACCTGTGTACCGGGCGCGAAGCCGCTGACCTCGTTGCCTACCGCCTCGACCACCCCTACCGCCTGATAGCCGGTGCAGAGCGGATACGGGCCCCAGGAGATCTTGTTGCGGATCAAGGCGAACTCGGTGCCGATGCTGACGCCGGAATAGCGCGTGCGCACGACGATATCCTGCGGTCCGGGATCAGGCAGGATGACTTCTTCCAACGTGAAGCGCTGTTGCGCATCACAGATTAATGCGTGGGCTTGCATAGGGTACTCCTTTATAGATTACGTGGGTCAAATGTCAGGATATCAAGAGGATGATCACCACAAAAACGATATCGATGTCACCAGTATAAGGCGCTTTTTCGGCAAAGGCCATTGACGTAATTGATATGACTGGGACAAAATTGATGCGTAACGAAAAAATATCAAGGACGGTACCCATGGGGAACTGGTTGCAGCAGATCTCGCCGATGCTGCGGATTATCGACCATCATCCGGAAGCGGCCGAATGGGTTGAGCCATTGCGCACGCTGTATGACCACGAGCTGATGCTCTTCGGTCAGGGTGACGGCGTAGTGACGATTGATGGGGTCGCTTATCCCTGCCCAGCCCACAGTTATCTGATCATCCCACCGGGCGCGCTGGAATCGTCATACATTCCCGCCGCCCAGGTGTGGGAGCGGCACTGGGTGCATTTCGACTGGGTGTATCAGCCCGGACAGGAACTGCTGCCGGTGAGCGCCACCTACCCACAGCAGCCCTCCGCCGTGGCGATACATTGGCCGCCGCCGTTCGTGCCGCGTGCCGTGTTGCGCGGCCCCATCCCAGCGCCCCGGCGCACGTTCGAATTATTTGCCCGCCTGGAAAGCCGTTGGCGTAACGGGAGCGCCCATGACCGCTTGACCTGCCGCGCGCTATTGTTGGAACTGCTGATAGAACTACTGGATACGCGAGACGACCTATCCGCCGGCCAGCAAGGGCATGATCAACTGCTGCGCCGTGTGCGGCGCGCGCTGGAAGAGTTATCGCTGCTCCCCATGTGCGACATGCCTCCGCTGCAGAGCTATCTCCCCCGCTTCGGCTACAGCCACGCCCATACAACGCGCGTGTTCCAGCAGGGGTATGGCATGCCACCGCTCGCCTACATCAACGCGTTGCGCGTCGAGCGCGCCAAACTGCTGCTGCAAGATACAAGTTTGCCGATCGCGCAAGTCGCCCTGCAGGTCGGGGTGGATGACCCGGGCTACTTTACCCGGCTCTTCCGCAATTACACGGCGATGAGCCCGTCCGCGTTTGCACAGTCCTGGCGTAAAGAGCAGAATACGGACATATCATCTGCTGTGTGCACCGGGAGAGACAGCCAATTAGTAGAATAATCTAACCGTTTTGTAGATTGGCGATCAAACCGATTAGTGCTATTTTTGCTGGACTGCCTACGAGCAGCGTGTCATGTCGTGCAGGCTGTATCGTGGTGTGAGCAAGCGTTTAGCGTATGGCGTTTAGCGTTTAGCTGTAGTGGAGCGTCACATTGTACCTAGCTGCGCAGATTGAGCGTTTGTAGCGCGCGCCCGCTGTGGCGCGCCTGTCATGCCACCGTATCCGTGTGGCTTGAGGGCGCAGGGTACCAACTCAGGAACGCTCAGGCGATCTCGCGGGCACGGGTCAGCATGCACGACAGGCGCGCCACAGCGGGCGCGCGCTACGGATACCAAGAGAAGGTACGACGTGACAACCCGCTACAGCTAGTCGCTAAACGCTAAACGCTATACGCTGACATATGCAACAAGGCAGAGTACATGACAACACATAATCCGTATAGCGAGAGGGATACGACTGTGAGCATGACACCACGCCAGCGGAAAGAGACCGTCTTCCAGGGGGGAATCCCCGACCAGATGGTCTGGTTCGCCGACCTGACCTACTGGTACGACGGCCATCGACAAATCGGTGATGTACCGGACGATTGGCAAGGCGAGGGCGGCATGCAGCGCATGCATCAGGCCCTGGGGGCTGGGCGCTATGTCCCCGGCGCGTATGCGTTCCGCATGCAGGAAGGCGACGGGGTCGAGGTGCGTTCACGCCACGAGCGCGATGAGCACGTGGTGGAATGGCAGACGCCCCTCGGCACGTTAAGCCAGACGCAGATTTGGTGCCCGGATTCTTTTTCCTGGGCCTTTCGCGATCATCCGGTGAAGTCGGTGGAGGATCTGCGCATCGTCCGCTACATCGAGGAACGCCGGACCTACGTGCCTGACCCCGCCGAGTTGCTGCGGTTGGAGCGCGAATACCGCGACTTCGGCCTGCCGCACGCCGCCACCCGCCCGAGCCCGATGTTCGAACTCTACAAATCGTGGGTGGGGGCGCTGGACTTAATCTACCTGCTCGCCGATGAGGACGAAGAGGTGATGAAGACCGTCGCTTGTCTGGCAGAGTCGATGCGTCCGCTCTACCAGATCACTGCCGAAGCGCCGTGCGGCTATGTCATGCTCTGCGAAAATTTGACAGCCGAGACGATGGGCGGGCTTTTCGATCTGCACAGCCGGGATTACCTGACCGAGCAGATCGAGCTGCTGCACCGGCATGGCAAGAAGGTGATGATCCACATCGACGGCACGCTGCGCGGGCTGGTGGAAAAGCTGCCCGCCATCGGGGTGGATTGTCTGGATGCGGTCACCCCCCTGCCCGTGGGTGATGTGGGCCTCGACGAAATTCGCGCGCTGGTGGGCGACGAGATGCTCATCCT
>DASXVL010000774.1:0-4235 GCA_036504255.1 Armatimonadota bacterium
CGCCCGCTGTGGCGCGCCTGTCTCGCACGCCGCCCCGTTCCCGCGAGAGCGTCTGAGCGTTCCCAAGTTGGCGCCCTGTTCCCGTTCCGCCGCACGGATGCTGTGGCACACCAGGCGCGCCACAGCGGGCGCGCGCTACACCGAAGAAAACACTCTCGCTCCACGGTGTAGGGGCCGTCCGCCGTGGCGGCCCGCACGTGACGTGCCCGCAGTCGTGCGGCGTGCGGGAGACGGGAATGAGTCCCTGCGACGTACCTTGCCGCTTACGCGAGCACGAGACACCAGCACACCACCACGGGCCTCCACAGCGGGCGGCCCCTACACCGGAGAGTTTGAGCGCTTATATGCATTGGCAGGAACCTTGGCCCTGTCTCACGAAGAAATTAGACGTGTTATGCTAACAAAGGAGCAGAGCGTGCGCTGGAATACATTTACGGGTCTGGGCCTGGGCATCCTTGGAGCCGCGGTGCTCTGGCGGGGTTATACCAACACCAAACGGCTGGCGTTGCGCACGGAAACGGTCATCGTGCCCGACCTGCCAGCGGCGTTCGATGGCTTCCGCCTGTTCCATATCACCGATATGCATCTGCGCCAAGACTCCCCCGTGGGCGAGGAACTGCTGGCGTTGGTGACACAACTCGACCCCGACTTGGTCTGTCTCACCGGCGACTATGCCTTCACCGCCCTGTCGCTGGATGATGTCGAGTCGTTTTTCGCACGCCTGTCAGAGCGGCCCGCCGTCGGTGTGTATGGCAATGCCGACTACCGCCCGGACATGTCCAGCGAAATGCGGGCGGGCTGGTCACGCTTCTTCCCCTTCTTGTCGAACAGCGCCCTCGCCTTGGAACGGCAGGGAGAAACGCTGTGGGTCGCCGGCGTCGATGACCCGCACCTTGGACGCGACAGCCTCTACTCGGCGCTCGAATCCGTACCGGAGGATGCGCCGGTCATCTTGCTGGCGCATTCGCCGGAGATCATCCAGCGTCCGCTCGACCCGCGCATTCGGCTTATCCTGAGCGGACACACGCACGGGGGGCAGATATGCTTGCCCTCCGGCCAGGCGCTGTATCACAACACGGGACTTCCGGCGAGCTACTCGTCGGGGCGGCACGATGTCAACGGCGCGACGCTCTACGTCAGTCGCGGCATCGGCTCGACCCGTTTACCGCTCCGCTATGGCTGTGTGCCGGAAGTCACGCTGTTTACGCTCTGGCGTGGCGGGGAAGACGTATAACAGCCTCGCAATTTCTCACGCGGATGTAGGACATTCATGACGATTCATATTCTGGAAGAGCAACTCGCCAATAAAATTGCCGCCGGTGAAGTCATCGAGCGTCCAGCCTCGGTGGTCAAGGAACTGGTGGAAAATGCCATCGACGCCGGGGCCAGCGAAGTCGAAGTGGTCATCGAAGAGGCGGGGCGTAAGCTCATTCAGGTGACCGACAACGGCTCGGGCATGACACGCGAAGACGCGGTGCTCTGTCTGCAGCGTCATGCGACGAGTAAGATATCCACTACGGACGATCTCTTTGCCATCCGCACGCTCGGGTTCCGTGGGGAAGCCTTGCCCAGCATCGCCTCGGTCTCTCACCTGCGGCTCGTGACGCGCCTGCACGACGCGGAAATCGGCACCGAGCTACTGGTGCGCGGCGGGACGATCACCGATTTGCGCGAGGTGGGCTGTCCGCCCGGCACGCAGATTCAGGTGGCGCAACTCTTCTACAATACCCCGGCGCGCTTGAAATTCTTAAAAAGCGACCAGACAGAGTCGGCGCAGATGGCCGACCTGCTCAATGCCCTCTCGCTCTGTCACCATACCGTCAACATGCGCTTGCAGCAGAACGGACGCCAGACGCTGTCCCGTCCGAGCAGCGCACGCATGGTCTCGCATATCGCCGCATGGCTCGGACGCCAAACGGCGGAAGCGATGGTGGAGGTGAACCTGGAAACACCAGGCATCCATGTGGAAGGATTGGTCGGCAAACCGGAGACGGCGCGCGGCAATCGCGGCGCGCAACTATTCTTCATCAATGGACGGCGCATCGTCAATCGCATGCTCGCCCACGCGCTGGAATACGCATTCGAGGGCTTGCTCGCGCCCAAGCGCTATCCCGTCGCGGTGCTCTGCCTGACGATGGACCCGGCCCAGGTAGATGTAAATGTGCACCCGGCGAAAGCGGAAGTGCGCTTCAACCGCGAAGGCGAAGTACACGCCGTCGTGGGGCGTGCGGTGAAACTGGCCTTGCAGGCGACGCAAATGGTGCAAGAATTGGCCGTCTGGCAACCCGGCCCACAAGGCGTCTCGCGCCCCACCTCCCGGCCGGTTGACTTCACCACGCCCATGGTCTTGCCGCACCTGACGCCCGCGACTCCCGGTCGCGCTACGCCGATGGTGACTGACATGCCGCCTGCGGTAACCGCGCCGTCGCCACAGACCGGGCTGCGAGCCATTGGGCAATTTCACGGCACGTTTCTGCTGGCCGAGGGACGCGATGCCTTGCTGGTAATCAACCAGCACCGCGCGCACGAGCGGGTCATTTTCGAGCGCCTGTGGGCGAGTTTCACCAGGGCGGAAATGCAGCGCCTCGTCCTCCCGGCCACGCTGCACCTCGGCCATCGTGAGGCGGGATTACTGGAGACGCACCTGGAGACGCTGGCGGGATTCGGTTTTGACATCGAACCCATGAGCGGGCAGAGCTACCTGGTGCGCGGCGTGCCCGCCGCGTTGGCGGGACGCAATCCGGAGTCCGTCTTGCAAGAAATTCTCACCGATCTGGACGCCGGCATCGCCATCGCCCAATTCGAGTGCGACGACCCGGCGCAACGTACGCTGCTGGAAGCGCGCCGCCGCCTGCTCGCCTCCATTGCCTGCAAAGCGGCAGTGAAGGCGGGTAAGTACCTGACACCGCAAGAGCAGGTGGAACTGCTTGACCGCTTGCAGGCCACCGAGCAGCCCAGCCTCTGCCCGCATGGCGGCCCGATCATCATGACGATCAGCCAATACGAGCTTGATCGTAAATTTCTCCGTTAGCCCGACGTAATTCACAAAACTGCTGCTCTTTCATATTTCCTAACGCTGCTCGATCTTGTACAATAATTACCCAAGCTATTCTCTTTACACGACGGAGGAACCGCGTTTGCCGGCTGAACGTTTCCAGGAGAATCCCATCATCTCACCTTGCGACGTCCCGCCCTCGCGGCCGGATTTCGAAGTCGTCTGCGTGTTCAATGCCGGGGTGGCGCGCTACGGCGACGAAGTGCTCTTGCTCATGCGCGTCGCCGAACGACCGGCGAAGTCGGGGCGTCATGTCCGCGTACCGGTGCTCTCTTGTGCTGCGGGTGGCCCGAGTCTCGATATTCTGGCCTTCGATACTGCGGACAGCTCACTCTGTTTTGATGACCCGCGCAAAATCTTCACGCCCACTGGCACCTACCTGACGACTATCTCGCATCTGCGTCTCGCGCGCAGCCGCGATGGTCGTTACTTCACGGTCGATCCCACGCCCGCCCTGGTACCGGACCGGCCGGAGGAGGCCTTTGGGTTGGAGGACCCGCGCATTACGGAGATCGAGGGCACCTTCTATATTGCCTACAAATCCGTCAGCGCGCTGGGCATCTGCGTGAGCCTCGCGTCCACACGCGATTTCCAGCATTATGTCAAACATGGCATCATTTTTGCCCCGGAAAATATGGATGTCTGCCTCTTTCCCGAGCGCATTGACGGGCGCTATGTGGCGCTGCATCGCCCGGTATCGCTGAACATCGCCGCCATGAATATGTGGCTCGCCTATTCGTCCGACTTGCAGGGTTGGGGCGACCACCGTTTTGTCATGGGCATTCGTCCCGGGCAATGGGATGGTGGGCGCATCGGCGGCAGTACCATACCGGTGAAGACGCCGCAAGGCTGGCTGGAGATTTATCACGGCGCGACCCCGGACAATGAATATTGCCTGGGCGCGGTGCTGCTCGATTTGACGGAACCACAGCGCGTGTTGGCGCGCAGTCGCGAGCCGCTCATGCGACCGAACGCGCCGTATGAACGCGAAGGTTTCATGCCGCGTGTGGTCTTCAGCAGCGGCGCGCTGGTGGATGGGGATACCATGACGCTCTATTATGGGGCGGCCGATTGGCTCATGGCGGGGGCGACATTGAGCGTGCAGGAAATTATCGCTAGCTTAGAGTGAGCATAAGGCATCTACCGAGAAGCGAGAAGGCGGGGCGTTACGCCCCGCCTT
>DASXVL010000775.1:0-4751 GCA_036504255.1 Armatimonadota bacterium
TCGGGTTGATGTTCCCGGAGGCGGCGATGCCCATGCCGCCCTGCGTCATGGCGCCCAGGTCGGTGATAATATCGCCGAACATGTTGGTGGTGACGATGACGTCGAACCATTCCGGGTTCTTCACCATCCACATGCAGCAGGCATCCACATACGCGTGGTCCTGCGTCACTTCCGGATATTCCAGCCCGACTTCCTTGAAGACGCGCTGCCAGAGGTCGTGCCCGTAGGTCAACACATTGGACTTGTCGACCAGCGTCAATTTCTTGCGCGGGCGGGTCATCGCTAATTCGTAGGCATAGCGCACGGCGCGCTCGACGCCAACGCGTGTATAAATGGCGACCTGCGTGGCCACTTCATTCGCCTGACCTTTGTGCGTGAAACCGCCCGTCCCTACATACATGTCTTCGGTGTTTTCGCGCACCACAATGTAGTCGATATCCGCCGGGCCCTTGTCACGCAATGGCGTGTAGACGTTCGGATAGAGCTTCACCGGGCGCAGGTTGATATACTGGTCCAGGGCAAAACGCAACCCGAGCAGCAACTGATGTTCGATGATACCGGCTTTCACGTCGGGGTGTCCGACGGCGCCCAGATAAATCGCATCGAATTGCCGCATGGTCTCGACCGCATTTGCCGGCATGACCTCGCCCGTCGCCAGGTAACGCTCGCCACCCCAATCGAAAGTTTCGTAGGTAAACTGAATGTTATGCTTTTTGGCGGCGACATCCAGCACCTTGAGACCCTCACGAATGACTTCCGGTCCAATGCCATCTCCCGGAATGACAGCTATCTTATAGGCCATGTGTATTCCTCCATTTCTGGTCGTAAAACAGGGGTATTGTACCCCTTCATGCATGGTTTGACAATTGTTTTGCTCACTGAATTAACGATAAGTAGCTACTTTTTTTCTTCCGGCATGCCGCTTGACCCCAGGTGTCAGCCCCGCCATAATAGGGAATAATAGCTAAACCGTTATGCTAGTCGGAAAGGACCGTGTCCATGTACTACCGTTTTGTGGGGATATTCTCGCTGCTCGCCTTGGCCGCCACGCTGCTGTCAGCCGCATCCTTGCGCGATTTCAGACTCCCTCCGGAACGGTTCCAGGGGTGGGCGAACTTACAGGATGACTGTACCGACAGCATGATCGCCCAGACCTGGCGGCAACAACTGCCCAACCTCCCCAAAGGGGTGGATGGCTACCTCATGGTTTCCTACCGCGTCATCACCGTGGAATCGCCCCTCGCGGCCACCGCGGACGCTGACCGATTACGCCATCGCGACCAGTTTAATGATATGATTGCCAAGGGTTATAAGGTCACCAGCACACCCTGGGTGGTGAAGGGAAAAACCGGCGCCATCTTTAGCGTGAGCGGTATGACCCAATCGACAAAGTCGACGCGCGCGCAGACCGCGGATATCTTCACCTTGCCGTTTTCCCAAGACACGCGTGTCATTTTCTTGCAAGTCCGCCAGGTAAGTACCGCCGATGACTTAATTGCCCCGGAGCGTGTGCTGCTTACCGCCGGCGGAAAGGCGCTCGCCGAAGAAATCGCCGCCACGCTCATCACACTATGGATCGGCACGCCAAAATCCGCCGAGACGACGACTCCGACGACGACTCCTCCGGAGAAGCCCGGATTGCTGGAATTTACGGTGGAGCCGACGCCACCGCAACCAACAAATGCGCAGCCGGTCACAACGCCGACCACTCCGCTCGCACCCACCAATACGACGACCAGCACCGTGCCCAGCACGACAACGCCGCCACCGACGACGAACACGACTACGACTGCGAAGCCAACCGTGCCGACCACGCCCCCTGCGCAGACGCCCCCACCGACCACTCCGCCGGTGACGCATCCAGTGGCACAACCCGACCAACCGGCCACACCGCCAGCGCCAGCGACACCGCCAGTGACGCAAGCGGACCCACCGGCCACCGCGCCGGTGACGCCCCCAGTGGCTCAACCGGAACCACTGGGCACTTCGCCGGTAATACTACCAGTGGTACAAGTGGATCCACCTGCTACCGCGCCGGTGACGCTTCCCGTGGTACAGGCGAACACCCCACAGCTACCGCAGGTATCGCCCCCAGAACCGGTAAAGCCCAGCGCACCGACAACGACGGCCCCAGATAAGTCCCGTTGGAAAACTGCGGATGGGTTCTTTTCCTGCGTGTTGCCCACCGGATGGACGGTATCGGGAAAAACCAGTTACCTAATTTCCGGACTCGCGAACAGCGTGATCCGCCTTTTCCCGCCGGACACGTACGCCAATGCCAAGGAAGAGGAGAAAGCATTCGCCGAGTTTGTCGCGAACCAACAAGACATTGCCCTGAAGGACTTTACGCAAGCTCCGATGAGCATCGCGGATACGCGCGGTGTCAAAGTGCAATACACGGATTATGCCCACCACACGACCTATGCGTTCCTCTTGGCACGGTCAGGACGCCTCTGGCGCTTGATGGCGACGGGACCGGGTGAGAACAGTCCGTTGCCGGACACACTGGCGGCTTTGCTCGATAGCATTCAGCTGCAGTAAGTCATGAACAGCGGGGATTCGTGGGTACATGCCGCGTTGCGCCCGGGGGTGGGCGCAACGGCAAGGGAGCGTTGTATTGCCGCATCCGTGAAGGAGCATCCGGTCTCGCAGCATGGCGAGACCGCGTGGTGGCTTACTTCTCACCGCGAGCGCGTTTGCCCTCTTCGATGAGATTGCGCACCTTCTCCCCACCTTTGGGGCCGCCCACTTCTCCGCCCTTATGGCCAATCTCTTCATAGAATTCATGGCCATGAGTTTCGGCGGTGGTCTCACCACCTTTTTTGCCGATTTCTTCGTAGAATTCGTGGCCGTGCGTCTTGGCGGTGCGCTCACCACCTTTATGCCCAGCCTCACCGACGGTCATATCACCCTTGTCAGGTTTGTCCGGCATTGTCGGTTCCTCCTTACTGACGACTTCATGTATTCCCGGGTCACCGCGCCGGGAGCGCGCTACTTATTTAGTGCCGCTGGTGCGGCGTTTGCCTTCCTCGATCAGTTGGCGTACTTTTTGTCCGCCTTTATGTCCGATCTCCTCGTAGAACTGCGGCCCGCGCTCATCGCGCACGGTGGTGCCGCCTTTCCGTCCGATCTCTTCGTAGAATTCGTGGCCGTAGGACTCGCGCACTTTCGTGCCGCCCTTGCGCCCAATTTCCTCATAGAAGCTGTGCCCATGAGTTTCGGCCGTACGTTTGCCGCCCTTCTGGCCGGCTTGGCTGACGCTCATGCCACCTTTGTCATTGGTGTTTGCCATGCGTTATCCTCCTTACATGGACAACTGCACGCCGTAGCATTGCACTACGCGACCAGCGCACCGTGCAGCGGAACAAGAGCTGGGACGCTTGGCGGTCTACACGCTGTTAGCGGGAAGTCGTCCGCAAAACGCCCCATCTCTCACGCTTACGTCGTGTAGCGTGCATACGCCGGGGACGATTAGCGACCCGTGCTATTCCGTGCGCGTTTGCCTTCTTCAATCAACTCACGCACCTTATGGCCGCCCTTCTTCCCGATCTCTTCGTAGAACTCCACGCCATACGAATCGCGAACTTTCAGGCCACCTTTGCGTCCCGCTTCGCTCACGGTCATCTGGCCTTTCGATTTGTCAACCATCAGCAGTCACCTCCTTTTCGCATGCCAGCACACAACACGCATCATGCATGTCATGGCATGTTATTTGCGTTTGGAACTGCTGTTCATGGCGCGTTTGCCTTCCTCGATGAGTTCGCGCACTTTTTGCCCACCCTTGTGCCCGATCTCCTCATAGAACTGCACGCCATACTCATCACGCACCTTCACGCCACCCTTGCGGCCGATTTCCTCATAGAACTCGTGCCCATGGCGCTCGGCGGTGGTTTCGCCACCTTTACGGCCGGCCTCTCGGACGGACATTTCTCCCGGTACTTTTTTGGCGGTTGCCATTGTGTGTCACCTCCTCTTAGAATGTATCTTTTTGATGGGGGCCGATGGCCGTCCCTGGCCATCTCCCCCACCGTTTCCCTGCGGGGTGCTAGACTTTTTCGCCCCGCGCCCGTTTCGCCTCATTAATGAGGTCGCGGACTTTATGGCCGCCTTTGCGCCCAATCTCTTCGTAGAATTGGGGGCCATAGCGCTGGAAGGTGGTCTGTCCACCCTTCTGGCCACCTTTTTTACCGATCTCTTCATAGAAATCGTGGCCATAGCGCTCGGCCGTAGTTTCACCGCCCTTGCGGCCAGCTTCACTTACGGTCATGCCGCCTTTGCGTTCCTCTGGCATGGTGTCACCTCCTTTACGGTGAATTCTGCATCGGTTGTGCTATTACGTTGCATCCACGCGGTATACCGTGGGAATCAGCTGCGTTTGCGGGCTTTTTTGCCCTCTGCGATCAACTCACGGACCTTTTGCCCGCCTTTCTTGCCTATCTCCTCGTAGAACTGCGGACCATAGCGTTCGAGAGTAGTTTCGCCGCCTTTCTTGCCGCCGAGCTCGCCGCCTTTATGGCCTGCCTCTCGGACTGTCATCTTGCCTTTATTGTCAGGCAACGCGTTCACCCCCTTTCGCGGTAGCCTGTGTGATACGCTGCACCACCCAGGCCACGATAGAATCAGCCATATTCAGTCCCGTCGTTTCCAATAACCCCCACCAGAGCGGATTACCGTTGACCTCCAGAACCATTGCGCCGGACGGTCCCTCCAGGATATCGATCCCCGTATAATCCAGGCCGATGGTGCGGGCG
>DASXVL010000776.1:0-3401 GCA_036504255.1 Armatimonadota bacterium
TCTTCCTGGTAGGTATCTGCGGATGTTGGCCGAGTTCGATTCTTGGTTTTTATACGTTCCTTACCAGGCATATTCGACACAAGTTGTGTCGAATATGCCTGGTAAGGAACTAAATATCGACTATTTCGCTTCCCTGGAGGGACGCTATGCATGATGAGTTGGATGAACGCGATGTGCCGCTCTACGTCATAAGTGTTGTGTCGAAGATGCTGGAAATTCATCCGCAAACGTTGCGGTTGTATGAGCGGCAAGGCTTGATTCGTCCGCAGCGACGCGGGCATATCCGTATGTTCTCGACAGCGGACATCGAGCGGTTACGGCAGATTTTGCGCTTAAAAGATGATCTCGGCGTTAACATCGCCGGTATCGAGGTGATATTGAACTTGCTCGACCGTATCGATGAGTTGCAGCAAGAGATGGATCGCATTCGCGCCCAAGCAAAACGTCGCTTAAAGAGGATCAGCCAGGACTGGTAACAGACACGCACACATGAAGTAACTGAATCAACTGTACGGGCAGGGCTTGCCCTGCCTACGGGTATTGCAAGCCGTGCCCTTGTCATTTCGTGGAACGCGTGCGGAAGACGCGGATTTGTCGAGTGTCAGCTATTAGAGGAGGAACACCCATGGCTATGGATTTTAATAAATTTACGGAAAAATCGCAGGAAGTGTTGATGATCTCGCAAGCGATCATGCAGCGCTATCAACATATGCAGTTAGACACGGATCACTTGATTCTCGCCATGCTTGAGCAACCGGACGGCACCATCCCGAAGGTGCTGCAAGAGGCGAGTATCGATACGATTCGTTTGGCCGACGCCGTGAAAAATTCGCTGGAGCGCATGCCGAAAGTACAAGGCAGCGGTGGGGCGCGACAAGCGCAAGTTTACCCGACTCCGGCGGCGCAACGCGTGTTGGCTGAGCTGTGCTGGTCGGTCGCCGAGCGTATGAAGGATGAGTATATCGCCACCGAGCACCTGTTGCTGGCCATTATCGAAGAAGGCACTTCCGATGGCGCGCGTATTTTGCGGGAATTCGGCATCACGCAGGCGTCGGTCGAGCAAGCCTTGATCCATGTGCGCGGCAGCCATCGCGTGACCGAGCCGGGATCAGAGGGGCAATACCAGGCGCTGGCCAAGTACAGCCGCGACCTGACGCAGTTGGCTCGTGAGGGGAAGCTCGATCCGGTGATTGGGCGTGACGAAGAAATCCGCCGCGTCATCGAGATCCTCTCGCGCCGCACCAAGAACAATCCGGCGCTCATCGGTGAACCGGGCGTGGGAAAAACCGCCGTGGTGGAAGGGCTCGCGCAAGCGATTGTACAAAACCAGGTGCCGCAGACACTGAAGAACAAACGCGTCATCTCGCTCGACTTATCCAGTATGGTGGCCGGGTCGAAGTTTCGCGGTGAGTTTGAGGAGCGCTTAAAAGCGGTGATGGATGAGATCCGCAAAGCGCAAGGCGAGATTGTCCTGTTTATCGATGAGCTGCACACCGTTGTCGGCGCCGGCGCTGCCGAAGGCGCGATCGATGCGTCCAATATGTTGAAGCCGGCGCTCGCGCGGGGTGAACTGCAGTGTGTGGGCGCCACCACGCTGGATGAGTATAGGAAGCACATCGAGAAAGACCCGGCGCTGGAGCGACGCTTCCAGCCGGTGTTCGTCGATGAGCCGAGCATAGAGGAGACGGTACTCATCTTGCACGGCCTGCAGGAGCGGTATGAGAAGCATCATGAGGTGACGTACACCGATGGCGCGTTGGAAGCGGCGGCGAAGCTCTCCGCGCGCTACATCGCGGACCGTTTTTTGCCAGACAAGGCCATCGACCTCATCGACGAGGCGGGCGCGCGCAAACACATCCAGGCGATATTTATCCCGAGCGATGTGCGCGAACTGGAACAGCAGATACGTGAGATGGAAACGCAGCGTGACGACGCGGCCCTGCGGCAGGACTACCAGGAAGCCGCACGCATCCAACAGGAGGTCGCACGCTTACGGCTGGAAGTACAGGAACGCGAGCAGAACCAGCCCCAGCAGACCGAGCCGGTAGTGACACAGGAAGAAATCGCCGAATTGGTCGCACGCGCAACCGGCATTCCGGTGACGCGCATGTTCGAGGAAGAGGCACACCGTCTGCTCAATATGGAGGAGGAGCTGCACAAACGCCTCATCGATCAGGCGCATGCCGTGCAGGTGGTGTCCGAAGCGATTCGCCGTGCCCGCGCCGGGTTGAAAGACCCGAAACGTCCCATCGGTTCCTTCATCTTCATGGGGCCCACCGGCGTCGGAAAGACGGAGCTGGCGCGCGCATTGGCTGATTACCTCTTTGAAGACGAAGATGCGATGATTCGTGTCGATATGTCCGAGTACATGGAGAAACATGCCGTGTCTCGCCTCATCGGTGCGCCTCCGGGCTACGTCGGCTTCGAGGAGGGCGGACAACTCACTGAGCAGGTACGGCGTCGCCCGTATCGGGTGATTCTCTTTGACGAGATCGAAAAGGCCCATCCGGATGTGTTCAACATCCTCTTGCAAGTGTTGGAGGATGGACGCCTCACGGATAATATGGGGCGCACGGCGGACTTCCGCAATACGGTCATTATCATGACCAGCAACGTGGGGAGTCAGCATGCCTTGGGCACAACCAGTCGCTTTGGTTTTGCTGTGGGGGACGAGGTCGTCACCGAACAAAGCTATGAGGCCATGCAAAATCGCGCGCTCAATGATTTGAAGCAGGTCTTTCGGCCGGAGTTACTGAACCGCATTGACGAGGTCGTCGTCTTCCTGCCGCTCAAGCTGGAGCAGATCGCGCAGATTGTCCACTTGATGATCGACAAGGTCCGCGTGAACCTGCAAGAACGTGGGATCGACATTCGGCTGACGGAAGCGGCCGTCAATAAATTGGCGGAAGAGGGATATGATCCCGCCTACGGCGCACGCCCGTTACGTCGCGTCATCCAACGGCAAGTCGAGAACAAGATATCACGGGGCATTCTCGATGGGAGCTATCGCGCGGACGATACCGTGGTCATCGATGTCGAGGACGGACGCATAATCTCGCGCTTGCTGGTGACAGGCGGCCAACAGGACGCCGCATAAGGTATAAAAAAGAGCGCACTCGCCGGTGGGCGCGGTCAGTGGACCGCGCCCACCGTGTTATCGGATCTCGGCGCTGACAAGCATACCGTCTGCATCAGCAGATGCCGGGGCGGGTACGGGTTGTTCGGCGACTTTGAAGACCATGCCGATCAGGGCGAGGTTGACCACCAGACTGGTACCGCCATAACTGAAGAAGGGGAGGGTGATACCGGTGAGTGGTATGAGCTTGGTCACACCAGCGAGGATAACCCATGTTTGCACGGCCAAAGACGTGGCCAGCCCCGCGGCGAGTAATTTTCCAAAA